>CAMEJP010000016.1 GCA_945920185.1 uncultured Eubacterium sp.
TCTGACAACACCTCCGACAGCCTGCCGAAAAATCCCAAATCAAGCGGTGTTTGGCTCAAAAATACCTGATTAGGCTGAATATCAAGTTCCTCGCAGAGAATATCCACAGTTTTCTTGTCAAGGCAACGCGTGCATTCAAGCTTTACCGGAGAAAGTTTTCTCCTTAACTTTACCGCCTCAGACACATGATCGCAATAATTCAAATCTTCGTCATATACCTGCTCGATATCTATGTCTGCATTTCTTATTATTCTTATTACAGATTTTTCCACTATTCTATACTTTTTGAAAACTCTTGGGAGAAAATGTAATATCAATTCCTCTGCCAGCATAAATGTATTTTCTCTTCCGGGAATGGCAATCATCCTGTTAAATGCCTGACTGTTACAAGGTATGATGCCTATTTTTTCCTTGTCAGACTTACCCTCAAGTACAGCGAGTGCATATATTTCCTTGCTTGTAAGGAAGGGAAACGGCTGCTTTTTTCCTACTACGATAGGTGACAGAAGCGGAAGTATTTCATTTTCAAAATATCCGAGAAGGTAATTGCTTTCCTCCTCCTTAAGAGCGGCAAAATTTATCAGTGACACACCCTCTGCAAGCACATCCTTCATAACCTTATCATATGCTTCATCACGCTTTTCCGTAAGTATTCTGACCTGTCTTAGTATAGCCATAAGCTGCTGATACGGGGTCATATTCGTCTTATTATCGCGTTTATCCTTAGACGCCAGCATCTGCTCATGTATAGAACCTACTCTTATCATAAAGAATTCATCAAGATTTCCGGAAAATATTGACAGGAAATTCATTCTCTCACAAAGCGGATTGTTCGTATCCAGTGCCTCCTCCAAAACTCTTTCATTAAATTTAAGCCATGACAATTCTCTGTTTTCAAAACATTTTCTTCCCATTTTTTACACCTCTTTCGTTAAAACGTGTCTTATAAGGTAGCCCTCCCGCACTCCATACATTGATACCTGCACAATTCCAAGTCCGTAATACTTCATAACCGTGCATAATATGATAAGTCCAGGCACAATTGTATGCAGCCTTTCCGGAGCAGTCTTTATGATTTTATCAGTCATATAGTGCCTTTTATCAATATATGTTCTAAGAAGCTTCTTAAGCTTACCTATTTCCATAATCCTGTTGCTTTCATCCTTCTTGTATTCCTCGTTATAAAGCCTTAATATGGCTCTTACGCTTCCGCCTACTCCATATGTGCAGTCTCCTGTATTGGTAATTTTCTCTGCCTTTTCAAGAAGCATTTTTACGCGTGATTTTATGGCTCTGATTTCACTTTTTTCAGGTATTATGTTTTTTACGAACTCTCTGTAAGTGTTAAGTGAACCTATGCTTACGGACACGGCATTAAGTACGTTATCCTGCTCAAATGACACAAGCTCCGTGCTTCCGCCTCCTATATCCACCACCATACCGTTTTTAAAGCTGTCGGCTTGTCTTACGCCCGCAAAGTCACATATAGCCTCTTCCTTTCCTGATATAACCTCCACTTCAAAGCCGGTAGAGTTCTTTATCTTAGACACTATTTCCTCGCTGTTTACCGTGTTTCTTATCGCTGCCGTTGCCAGAAAATGTACGCTTTCAAGTTCCACATGCTGCATAACCGACTTGAAATTGTCGAGTGTTTTTATTACCCTTTCGATTCCCTCATCAGTCATTCTTCCCTCGCTGTCTATATATCCTGCCAGTCCGGCAACCTCCTTTTTATGCATAACGCAGTGAAATGTACTTCCCTCTGTTTCATAACACGAAAGCCTTATTGTATTAGAGCCGATATCTACTATTCCGACCATAAAAATACCATACCTTTCCAAAAATAAAATATTACAATTACACTTACTATAAATAGTATTTGTAAAATCTACTATCGTATTTTTGTAAAGATATGGTAAAATGCTTTTCTATACTGTTGTAAATCAGATATCAGAAATCCGCTTGGTTGCCTGCTTATAAAGCGATACAGATTTTAATGTTTTGCAAAGAAAGCTACGGCTATGGCACCGGGACCGACATGTGTTCTGATAGTTCCTCCGATAAGTGATACGTCAAGCTTCTCTACGCCGTCCTGCCAAAGTCCCCTGCTGTCCTCAATATATTTTTTAATCAAAGCATCATCAAGGCCTGAATACGCCAGATAATAAGGCATTGTAAAATCGATGCCTCCGCACTCATTAATCTGCTGTACCAAAAGATTATTTCCCTGCTTAGAGCCTCTTGCTTTGCCAAGTATAGCCACCTCGCCGTCAGTAATTGCTATAACAGGCTTTATGGACAAAATACCTCCTACAAGCGCTGTTACCTTTGATATTCTGCCGCCCTTCTGAAGATATTCAAGCGTATCGACAAGAGCTACAAGTCTTATATCTTTCTTATGCTTTTCAAGGCTTTCCACTATCTGAAGCACATCGCTTTCCCCGTCCTTTAAACGAAGTGCATACTCCACAAGAGCATGCTCCCCCACGGTAACATTTTCACTGTCAACCACATGAACATTTGGATATTCACTTGCAGCTATGCAGGCACTCTGATATGTTCCTGAAAGTTTAGATGACATAGTAATTACAACTGCTTCCTCATCATCTGACAATTGCTTATACACCTCTTCAAACTCATACGGAGAAATCTGGCTGGTCGTAGGAAGTTCATCAGTTTCCACCAGTTTTTCAAAAAACTCCCTATGCGTAAGATTAACGCCATCCTTGTACTCGGTATCTCCAAAAGTAATGGTCATAGGCAATACAATAAGATCATCCCTTGAATTATCTGTTATATCCGATGCAGAATCTGTTATTATCTTTATGTTTTTCATTATTTAAGTCCTTTCACATACTGAATCAGTTCATCAAATCCGCCATTCGGATACTTTGAAATGTCATCATCATTTTTATTTATAAGGCAGTCCGTGTGAAGAAATACTTTCATTCCAAGGCTTTCTGCAACCATATCCTCTGAAACGTCATTTCCAACCATAAGGCACTCTGTGGGGTCAAGTGAAAGTATTTTTACAATTTCTCCGTAATACTTCGGATTAGGCTTGCAATAATGACAATTCTCGTAAGTAGTGACCATTTCAAAGTCATTTACATCTATTCCCGCCCAGTTAGCCCTATTGTAAGTAGCCACCTGAGGAAATATCGGATTCGTGGCAAGCACCAGCCTGTATCCCATATTTTTAAGAGTTTCGACCGCCTCTTTTGCCTTTGGATTACAGCCGCACACTTCATTAAACTCATTTTTATAAAAATCTTCAAATATTGCTTTGTCCTCTAAAGCCTTCTCTCCTAATATTCCCGAGAAACATTTCCAGAAGGCTTCTTCATTTGTAACCTCGCCATCATTCATAACCATGGCGCCCGTACCTGTCCATATAGCCTTTTCCAGCGCCTTCGGCTCGTACCCGTATGGCATAAGCTTTACCGCAAGACGTTTGAAATATGCTCTTACAAATACATCCTGATCCATCGGAAGCAAGGTTCCGTCAAGGTCAAACAAAATATTTTTTATCATAACATTCTCCATTTCAAGTTTTGAATTATATCATGCGAATATGCCTTTTGATTGTAAAACATTTTGATTGTAAAGTCAACATAAAGCAAAATTCCGCTCTTAAAGCGGAATTTTATTGTATACATATAAAAACTATAGTTCCTGTATTACAGTTACTGCAGTCTAACCATCATAGTCATACCACAGAGTTCCTGCTTTTTTATATTTTTAATGCTCTTGTTGCATTGATTACCGCAATAACCATTACTCCGACATCTGCAAATATGGCAACCCACATATTTGCAATGCCGAGTGCTCCAAGCATCAGACAGATAAATTTTACAGCAAGGGCAAATACTATATTCTGCTTTACTATTCCCAGTGTTCTTCGGGAAATTCTCATTGCCAGTGATATTTTTGAAGGACTGTCATCCATAAGTACTATGTCCGCAGCCTCTATTGCCGCGTCTGAGCCTAGTGCTCCCATAGCTATACCTATGTCTGCCCTCCCAAGTACCGGAGCGTCATTGATGCCGTCACCGACAAATGCCAGTTTTTCATTCTCCTGTTTCTTTGCAAGGAGCTTTTCTACCTCAGCTACCTTATCTCCCGGAAGCAGCTCGCTTTTTACAACGTCTATGCCTATCTCTTCTGCCACTGCTTCAGCGGTTTTCCTTGCATCTCCCGTAAGCATTACAGTCTGTTTAATTCCGTTTTTCTTAAGACCTGCTATGGCATTTTTCGTATCAGGCTTAATGACGTCCGAAATGCTCACACAGCCCGCATACACATTGTCAACAGCCACATATACCACCGTGCCGTTGTTATGTTCTTCCGATACACAAATGCCTTCCTTTTTCATAAGTTTAAGATTTCCCGCCGCTACCTTTTTACCGTCTACAAACGCCGTAACACCATGTCCTGCAACCTCAGTGATATCACTGACATTTTCCATATTAATTTTCTTTTCATAGGCACGTTTTATGCTTAAACTTATCGGGTGGGATGAACCGCTTTCAGCATGTGCGGCATAGTAAAGCAGTTCTTCCTTTGAAAATCCGTCTGAAGCGTATACGGCATTTACCTCAAACACGCCCTTTGTCAGCGTTCCTGTCTTGTCAAACACCACATACTTTGTCGCAGCCAAAGCCTCCAGATAGTTTGAGCCTTTAACCAAAATACCGTTCTTTGAGGCGCAGCCTATTCCGCCAAAAAAGCTCAATGGAATGGATATTACAAGAGCACATGGGCAACTGATTACAAGAAATGTAAGTGCCCTTACAATCCAATTTGAGAAATCCGGTGACATTCCCAGCATAAGCCTTACTGCCGGCACAAGTACAGCCAGCGCCAGTGCGGCATAACATACAGAAGGTGTGTAGTATCTCGCAAATTTAGTGATAAAATTCTCTGAGCGGGACTTTTTCATACTGGAATTTTCCACAAGATCAAGTATCTTAGACACGGTGGACTCTCCAAATTCCTTTGTCGTTCTCACCTTTATTGTTCCTGTCATATTGATGCAGCCACTGATAATCTCATCTCCGCATTTTGCCGCCCTCGGAACACTTTCTCCTGTCAGTGAGCTTGTATCAAGAGTTGTACTGCCCTCTACAATGATACCGTCTATCGGTATCTTCTCACCTGAATTTACCACAATTATACTTCCGGGTTCTACTTCATCCGGATCTGTCTTTATAACATTTCCATCCTCAAAAACATTTGCATAATCCGGCCGTATATCCATAAGTGCCGCTATGTTTTTACGGCTTTTACCAACGGCTACGCTCTGGAAGAGTTCACCAATCTGGTAAAACAGCATAACCATAACACTCTCGGCATAATCGCCAAGAAGCATGGCTCCGACCGTAGCTACCGCCATAAGGAAATTTTCATCAAAAACCTGCCTGTTTTTTATGCCTTTAACAGCCTTTTTTAAAATATCATATCCTATTACCAGATATGGTATAAGATATAAGGCTGCAAGTATCCATCTGTTCGGTTTAAGTATATAATCAACGGTAGCAATGACCGCTACCAAAAATATTGAAGCTATAATTCTATACAGCACTTTTTTCTGCTTTGCTGTCATAAATTCTCCTTTCCCGCATAAGCAAAGTATCTCCGCAATTTTAATATGTTACGATGTATTTGCTTTTATACGGTTTTCACTGTATATTGTACTCTGATGCTTTACAGAAAAATCTCGCAGTCATCCTCTACCTTTTTGCAGTTAGCATACGCTTCCTTCATGACTGCATCCACATCTGCACCCTCCTCAAATTCAACCTTGAGTTTAAGGGTCATAAAGCTTAAAGACGCATCCTTTACTCCCTTTGTAGCTTTAACTGCCTCCTCCATCTTTGCTGCACAATTTGCGCAGTCTACTTCAACCTTGTATGTCTTTTTCATAGTTTGCTTCTCCTATTCTGCATTATTCTTCAATATGTTCCATACCCATACTGAGTATGTTTCTTACATGCTCGTCATCAAGAGCATAAAATATTATCTTTCCTTCTCTTCTGAATCTTACCAGCTTTGCATCCTTAAGAATTTTGAGCTGATGACTCACGGCTGACTGGCTCAGATTAAGTAAAAGTGCTATATCTCCGACGCAAAGCTCGCTCTCAAACAGTGCATACAGTATTCTTATTCGTGTAGAATCACCAAATACCTTAAAAAGCTCCGCAAGCTCATAGAGATAATTCTCATTCGGCTGACTCTCAAGCACTCTTGATACCACATCCTCGTGAGCCGCCAGATATTCATTAGCATCATTAGCCTGTATTGTATCCAACTTACCGCCTCCTAATGTAATGCGGACCTTCTCAATCCGCCTTGCTTATTGTTTATGAACATATGCTGTCACACAGTTTTTCATATGTTCAAGTGTTCATATTTAATTATATTCATATATTCATATTTGTCAACACATTTTCGGAAATTCGTGTATATTTTTTTAAACTGCGTTTTTTAGGACTATTTTCAAGGACAAAAATTGATTTTTCTATTGACATTATCGGATTTAGGGATATAATAAATTTAATTCCTAGTATTTTTATAGGATATATTATGAGTTAAAGTACACTATTGTGTGCTTATGGATTGGAGAAGCTATGTCAACAGAATTACTAAACATTAATCATTTGTCAGCAGGTATTGACGGCAAAGAGATAATCAGAGATATTTCCCTTAACATAGGAAAAGGAGAAACCCATGTGCTTATGGGGCGCAACGGTGCCGGCAAATCCACACTCGGACACGTTATTATGGGTAATCCGAAGTACAGCGTAACCTCCGGCAGGATAATATTTAACGGTGATGACATCACTGAATTTTCTGCGGATGCAAGGGCAAAGGCAGGCATATTTATGTCATTTCAGGAGCCTCCTCAGGTAGCCGGTCTTCCTCTTGACAAATTTTTAAAGACGGCTATGGATGAAACGGGTAACAGCCCTATTAAATACATTGATTTTTTAAAAGAACTCAAAAACAATATGGAACTGCTTAAAATTCCTCAGTCTTACGCAGGCAGGGAGCTTAACGTAGGATTTTCTGGCGGTGAAAAGAAAAAGGCTGAAATACTTCAGCTCATGATGTTAAAGCCACGTCTTGCCATACTTGATGAAACCGATTCAGGACTTGACGTAGACGCAGCAAAAATCGTTTCGGAAGGAATACATGAATATCAGATTAAAAATAACGGTGCGCTTCTCATCATAACCCACAGCACCCGTATCCTTGAAAGTCTTAAGGTGGACTTCGTCCATGTCTGCGTAGACGGAAGAATAGTAAAAAGCGGCGACGCATCTCTCATTGATACAATAAACGAAAAGGGATATGAGACAATGGTGTCAGAAGAAAAATAAACGCCCCTTAGAATGTGAGGAAATATGGAAAACAGCAATATAAAAGAAAACTCTATCTCTGATATAAATTCAGATTTTTACGACTTTAGAAATGACGACAGTACCTCCTATCGCTTTGAGAACGGTCTTACAAAAGACATTGTGCTTAAACTGTCCGAAGAAAAGAACGAGCCTGACTGGATGAGAGAATTCAGACTTAAATCTCTTGACATATACAATGCAACAGATATTCCGGATTGGGGTCCTTCAATAGCAGGACTTGATATGAACAACATCGCCACATATGTAAGCAGAAAATCAGCTATGGTCGGAAGCTGGGAGGAGGTTCCCGATGATATAAAAGATACCTTTAACCGCCTCGGAATACCTCAGGCAGAGCATAAGTCGCTTGCAGGCGTAAGTGCACAGTACGACTCTGAAATGGTATACCACAACGTAAAAGAACAGGTCAATAATCTGGGCGTGGTATATATGGACTTTGACAGTGCCGTAAAAAGTGAGTATGCCGACATCATAAAAGAGCACTTTATGAAGCTGGTCACTCCCAACGACCACAAATTTGCCGCTCTCCACGGTGCAGTATGGTCAGGCGGTTCATTTGTCTATGTTCCGAAGGGTGTAAAGCTTGAAATTCCCCTTCAGTCATATTTCAGACTCAACGCACCCGGAGCCGGTCAGTTCGAGCATACCCTTATAATTCTTGAAGAGGATGCTTCCCTTCATTTCATCGAAGGCTGCTCAGCCCCCAAATACAGTGTTGCTAATCTGCACGCAGGCTGTGTGGAGCTTTTTGTCGGAAAAAATGCCACACTGCGCTATTCAACAATAGAAAACTGGTCAAAAAATATGTACAACCTCAATACAAAACGTGCGCTTGTAGCCGAGAACGGAAAAATTGAATGGGTGTCAGGTTCATTTGGCTCACACATTTCTTACCTGTATCCTATGAGCATACTCAATGGCAGAGGTTCAAAAATGGAATACACGGGCATTACCTTTGCCGGAAAGGGGCAGAACCTTGACACAGGCGCAAAGGTCGTTCACGCAGCACCGGAAACATCATCGCACATAAATGCAAAATCCATATCAAAGGGCGGAGGAATAAGTACTTTCAGAAGCAGCATTGTAATTAAAGACAGTGCAAAGAAAAGTACTGCCGCGGTATCCTGTGAATCACTTATGCTTGACAGCATTTCGCGTTCGGATACCATACCTGCCATGGATATAAGAACCTCCGATGTCAGTGTGGGACACGAAGCCAAGATAGGAAAGATAAGCGACGATACCATTTTCTATCTCACATCACGCGGACTTAGTGAAGAGGATGCCAAAGCTTTTATCGTCAGCGGATTTGCTGATAACATATCCAAAGAACTTCCCCTTGAATATGCTCTCGAGATGAACAACCTTATCAAGCTGGAAATGAAAGGCAGGTGCTAAAAGTGGAGGAAAAGCTCTACCAAATCAACTCTCTTCCGGTCAAAACATGGAACCGATTAAAAATAAACAGCACAAATATAAATATTCCTCAATGTGACACCTTTGCAGAACCCGTATTTAAAAATGCAGACTTTCTCAATGAAGCTGTTTCAAATGAAGTTCTCCCCGCTTTAAAAAGCGGTATGGGTGATGATATAAGCAGGATAAATGCGGCAAATCCAAGAGCCATACACACTGTCACCATACCTGAAAACACTGTTTCCGACACACCGCTTATAATAGAATACCGTTACGGCGAAGGTTACTTTTCAAACACGCTGAATATACGGATGATGCCCGGCTCAAACATTACCTGCATAGTGATATACAAGGCTCTTTCACATAGTGACGGAATATCCTCACACAATATCAATGTATATGCCGGACATAACAGTACTCTCAGGCTTCACACGGTTCAGCTTCTTGACGGGCAAATGTGCCTTCACAATATAGGTGCAAAACTTATGGACAATGCATCTCTTTTGCTAAACCAGACTGAATTTGGAAAATGTGACCTGTACACAGGTGCGTGTGCCTGCCTTGAAGGTAATAACAGCTCATTTTCTTCTGACATTCACTATGTAACAGATAACTCTGTCACAGATATGAATTATATATCGGTTCATACAGGAAAAAACACCGAAAGCAATATGAAAAGCATGGGAGTCGTAAGGAATAACGGAAAAAAGACATACCGAGGAACCATTGACTTTGTAAACGGCTGCACAGGTTCAAAGGGAGAAGAATATGAAAATGTACTCCTTCTCGATGAAAATATCGTCAACCATTCAATACCGCTTATTCTTTGCGGTGAAGAAGATGTAGAGGGCAACCACGGAGCCACCATCGGAAATGTTGACGAAGCTACCCTTTTTTATATGGCTTCCAGAGGAATAAATGTTGACAATGCAAAAAAACTTTTCGCTTCTGCCCGCCTCTACTCTGCATTAAGCTCTGTACCTGATGAAGCTATACGTAAGGAAATTATGGATTTCTGCGAAGAACACAAGAATGTGAGGTAATTATGACAAACTTTAAAAAAGATTTTCCTTTGCTCTGCAACAATAACATAGTGTATCTTGACAATGCCGCCACCTCGCAACGTCCGTCATCCGTCATTGAAGCAGAGAAATATTTTAATGAAAACTTAAATGCCAATCCTTTGAGGGGGCTATACAGTCTTGGCATAAAAGCTACCGACTGCTATGAAGCTTCCAGGGAACGCGTAAGAAAATTTATAAATGCAAAAAAGAACAGTGAAATAATATTTACACGAAACGCAACAGAAGCAATCAATCTTGTGGCATACAGCTATGGACTCAATAACCTTTGCAGGGATGATGAAATACTCGTTGCCATATCGGAACATCACAGCAACCTTCTCCCATGGCAGATGGTGTCAAAGGCGACAGGTGCCGTTCTAAAGTTTTTGTATTGTAATGATGACGGAAGTTACAGCGATGAAGCTGTTCAAAACGCCGTAACACCGCGCACAAAGCTGGCAGCAATGGCTGTCGTATCAAATGTCACAGGACAGACAAACCCTACCGGGCTTCTCACAAAGCTTGTTCACTCAAACGGCGGCGTAGTTCTTCTTGATGCCGCACAGAGCGTACTTCACACAAAAACCGACGTCACCGACGCAGACGCTGATTTTCTCGTATTTTCAGGTCACAAAATGCTGGCTCCCATGGGAATAGGCGTGCTGTACGGAAAAGAAGCTCTGCTTAATGATATGCCTCCGTTTCTAAGCGGCGGCGAAATGATAGAATATGTGACTACAGAGCAAGCCACATTTGCACCTCTTCCGCACAAATTTGAGGCAGGTACGGTAAATGCTTCCGGAGCATACGCTCTTTCTGCCGCCATAGATTATATAGAAAATATAGGTTTTGACAATATAGAACGTCAAGAACGCCAGCTTAACAAAGCACTGTACGAGGGTATGTCATCAATCCCTCACGTTCACATTTTAGGAAGCGACAAATATGATGAACACAACGGAATCCTCAGTTTTACCATAGATGACGTTCATCCTCATGACATAGCCTCAATACTTGACAGCAGGGACATATGTATCAGAGCCGGTCATCACTGTGCACAGCCGCTTTTAAAGCATCTTGGCGTAATATCATGTGCCAGAGCGAGTATTGCTTTCTATAATGACCTTGATGACATTGACAGACTTACGGAAAATGTCAAAAATATAAGGAGGCTTATGGGTTATGGAGAATAAGAATTTTTACAACGAGGTACTGACATGGCATAATATGTATCCCGAGCATAAGGTCACTCTTTCCGATGCCACCAAAAGTCTTGAAGGAGTCAATCCAAGCTGTGGAGATGATATCGTCCTCTCTCTTAAACTTGACGGTAATACTATTGTTGACGGAGGCTTTACCGGTATAGGCTGTGCCATATCTCAGGCTTCTGCCGATATTATGCTTGATATGATTATAGGAAAAAGTACAGATGAAGCCCTTGCTCTTTCAAAAAGCTTTCTGAATATGATACAGGGCGAAGCCGATGAAAATGAACTTGAACTTTTAGGCGAAGCCGGCGCACTGTCAGACATCTCCCATATGCCTTCAAGGGTAAAATGTGCCGTACTCGCATGGCACACACTTGAAGAAATGCTAAAAGCATAGTCTTGTCATGACTCCTGATGTATGTTATAATATTAACAATATCGTATCAGATTAAGGAGATTGACTTATGTGGGCTTATGAAAGCGTATTTTATCAGATTTATCCGCTGGGTTTTTGCGGTGCTCCATTTGAAAATGACGGAGTGACGGTACACAGAATAAGAAAGGTGCTTGACTGGATTCCTCATATAAAGAAGCTGGGTGTCAATGCCATATACTTTTCACCGGTTTTTGAGTCAGACACGCACGGCTACAACACCAGAGATTATGGCAAAATAGACTGCCGACTCGGAACCAATGCAGACTTTAAGGAAGTGTGCGACGCACTTCACAAAGAGGGAATACGAATAATCCTTGACGGTGTGTTTAACCATGTCGGACGCGGTTTTTTTGCATTTCAGGACGTACTTAAGAATCGTACAAATTCCCGATACAAGGACTGGTTTCATATAAGCTTTGACGGTAACTCAAACTACAATGACGGTCTGTGGTATGAAGGCTGGGAGGGCAATTACGACCTTGTAAAGCTCAATCTTAGAAATGAAGAAGTTATAAACCATATTTTTGACAACATCAGAGGATGGGTAAATGAATTTGACATCGACGGACTCCGTCTTGATGTTGCATACTGCCTTGACAAAGATTTTCTTAAAAGACTACGCTGTCTTTGCAACGGCATAAAGCCTGATTTTTTGCTACTCGGAGAGCTTTTGCACGGAGATTATAATCAGTTTGTAAATAATGACATGCTTCACAGTGCCACAAATTATGCGTGCTACAAGGGTCTGTACTCAAGCTTTAACTGTATGAATATGTTTGAGATAATACACTCACTGCTTCAGCAGTTCGGTCCTGAGGATTGGACGCGCTATAAGGGAATGCACCTTCTGTCATTTGTTGACAATCACGATGTTACAAGAGTTGCAAGTATTCTTAACAATTCAAATCACCTTCCGCTTATATATACCCTGGCATTTACTATGCCCGGTATACCTTGTGTCTATTATGGAAGCGAATGGGGTGCCAAGGCACGGAAAGAGGATGGTGACCCTGCACTGAGAGCCTGTTTTGACGCTCCTTTGTGGAATACTCTTACTGACCATATATCACGCCTTGCCGACATTAAAAAATTAAACCGTGCGCTTAACTATGGTTCATTCAGAAGTATCCTGCTTACAAATCACCAGTGCATTTTTGAGCGTAGTTTTGAAAATGAGCGTATACTTATAGCCATAAATGCCGGAGATTATCCTTACAACGCCAATTTCAATGCCGGACAGCAATTTGCCGACGAACTTCTTACAGGCAGTACCATGGACTTTTCACAGGGAACGGTACTTGCTCCTTACACATCATATATATGGAAAATGCGTGAATAGTACTCACGCATCATACTGTAGACAAAGTGGGGCTGTAAAAAACAGCCCCATTTTTCGTATAAAGTCTAATCATTATTTTTTCTGCATTTTCTTAGTTTACTTTTCACATCATCAAAATTGAACGGTTTCTTGATGTGTCCGTCCATACCCGCCTGCATTGCCTTTGTAAGGTCATCATTAAACGCATCAGCCGTGACAGCTATGATAGGCACCCTGTCCCCTCCTTTTTCGGTCATGGAACGTATGCACCTTGTTGCCGTATACCCGTTCATAACAGGCATTCTTATATCCATAAGTATAGCATCATAATATCCCTTTTCATTCATAGCAAACATTTCCACTGCCTGTCTGCCATTTATGGCTTCTTCCGTAACAATGCCCTCAATATGCAAAAGTTCGCGTTCCAGCGAACGGTTAAGGTCATTATCCTCAACCAGAAGCACTCTCATTCCTGCAAGTTCTATCTGTTCATCTTCACTTTTTACATAGTCTTTCAGCTTAAAATCAAGCTTTACGGTAAAGCATGAGCCTTCTCCCACCTTGCTGTCAATGCTTATGGTTCCGTACAGTACATCCACAAGCCCCTTCGTAATGGCAAGTCCAAGTCCGACATCTGCTTTTTTGCTGATTCTTGTATCCTCTACTCTTTCAAAAGGTTCAAATATTCGTTCAAGCATATAGTCAGGTATTCCAAGACCATGGTCAATAAACCTGAACGTATACATTGCATAGCCTTCACGCAGTGCTTCATTTTCCTCAATTTCCAACACAATCTCTGTGTCTTCCGAAGAATACTCCGAAGCATTACATATAAGATTAATAAATATTTTAGTAAGGGAATTTACATCACCTATGATATCATAATGTGTAACATTCAAAAAACGTACCACAAGCTTTTGTTTTTTTGCCAAAAGCATATCGCTCACATTGCCTGAAATGGTTTCTGAAAACTCAGACAGATTTATAGGAAAGTTTCCGATAACTATATTTCCGCTCTCTATCTCGCTCATTTCCAGTATTTCTTCAAACATACGCATAAGATGCTTTCCCGATGTTGTAATCATCTTAAGGTACTGCAGGGTATGTTCAGATACATCCTCATTTGCCGCCAAGGTAGCCACGTTAAGAATAGATGCAAGGGGTGTCCTTATGTCATGCGACATTTTCGACAAAAATTCACGTTTCGCATAGTTAGCCTGCCTCGCACACTCTAAGGAGCTTGACAAAAGCTGGTTGGTTTCCATTTCTTTTCTGATTCTCTCATCAACATTTCTGAAAGCAAATATAATATATCCCGTATCAAGACTTATACTTCCTCCGAAGGTAACATTAAGAAGTATCCATTCATAACGGTTGTTATTAAGCCTCCTGTATGTAGTTTCAAATGTCTTTCCCTCCGTAACATTGGTGACATCCATATCAAATATCTGCCTGATAATGCGTCTTACCTCTGTTTCTTCTTTATGTACATATCTGTCAAGATACTCATTCATCAGAAGCTTAAGTTCTTCATAAGTTCCAAAACTTTTATCATTGACAAAATATTTTGCCCTTTTCAGCCATTGATACGAATCCTTGCCCAAATCTGCATATATTATGGATTCATAGGAATTACCAAGTGAATTCAGAAGATGTATCTCTCTTCTCTGTGCATCATCCACCACACGCACAGCCATAATCCACATTTTCCTGCCGTCCATGGATACCGAATCTTTCTTTACGGCATTTACCCACACAAGCATCCCTTGACTGTTAATGCATCTGTACTCCATCGTGACATTCGCACTTTGACAAAGCTTGTCCACAACATAACCCACATCCTTGTGCCATATTATACCCGCATAATTTCCGCCTGTATTTGCCATAAAATTCTCATATGTATATCCCATATTATCCAGCATAAACTGGCTTATAAAATACAGCGGAAGCCCCTCCTCATAAAAGCCGCTGACAACTCCCACAGCCCGATTTTTAGACAGTACGTCTACAATAATATCCTGATTCCGCTCAAGCAGTTCACGGTCGTCTCCATCGGTAAAATATATAATTTCATTATACTGGGACATAATCCTCTCCGTTCTGATGTATGTAATATGATACATTATACCATATGTTGCCTGAAAAGACAAAATATTTATGCTTGATTATCTGATTCATTGTGGTATGATATTAAATATGCACTATTTTTACATAAAGAATGGAGGAAACAAGTGGATTATGAAAGATAATACTCTGGATGTTTTTCAGAACGCACCTGTACCAAATGCGGTTCTAAGTAATGTAATACCATCAATTATCAGTATGATTATGGTACTTTTGTACAATCTTGCAGACACATTTTTTATAGGTCAGACAAAAAATGCTTATATGGTGGCTGCCGTATCTGTAGCTACGCCTGCATTTCTTATATTTATGGCAGTCGGCATGCTTTTTGGTATAGGCGGAACATCTCTTATATCAAGAATGTTAGGCGAAGGAAAAAATGATAAAGCCAAACACACATCTGCCTTCTGCTTCTGGTCAGGTCTTGCCATAGGCGTTGTGGCCATGATACTTATATGGATTTTTGTTAAGCCGGTATGCCGGCTTATCGGTGCCAGCGATGACACTATAGGCTATGCTTCTGAGTATCTTGCAATAGTGGCTGCCGGAATACCTTTTCTTATTATATCAAATATGTTCAGCAACATTATAAGAGCAGAAGGTAATCCTAAAAAAGCCATGTTCGGAATGATTATAGGCAATCTTCTCAATATAGTACTTGACCCCGTTATGATACTTGTTCTTGGATGGAATGTGGCAGGAGCTGCGATTGCAACGGTTGCAGGAAATGTATTTGCTACCGTATTTTATGTAATTCATCTGTTGTCAAAAAACTCTATGCTTTCAATCAAGCCAAAGGATTATATGGTGCGCAACAAAATTGCCCAAGGAGTACTTGCAATAGGAATTCCTGCTTCACTGAACAGTATCTTGATGAGTGTGTCAAATATAATAATAAACAATATGATGATGAAGCATGGAGATATGGCTGTAGCCGGACTCGGTGTAGCCATGAAGGTAAATATGATTGTAGTTATGCTCCTTATAGGTCTTGGTACGGGCGTACAGCCTCTTCTTGGCTACTGCTTCGGAGCAAGAAACAAAAAGAGATATATGAGTGTTCTGAGATTTTCTCTGTTACTCGCTTTATCCCTAAGTCTTGTTATGACTGTAATATGCTACTGCGGTGCAGGCCCGCTGGTAACGGCATTTCTTGACAATAAGGATGCTTTTGGTTACGGAATGTCCTTCGCCAGAATATATATCTATTCAGGTCCTATACTGGGAATACTTTTTGTTCTTATAAACGCCATACAGTCAACAGGAGCTGCAATACCTTCACTTATACTGTCCGTAAGCCGACAGGGCTTATTGTTCATACCTATTCTTATTACGGCAAATATAGTATTTAATACTCCGGAAACCTTAGCCATGGCACAGCCCATAACTGACTATCTGGCAACAGCTCTTGCCGCAGTACTTTTTATCATTACCTATCGAAAATATTTTAAAAACTTCTAATACACGCAAAAGCCCCAAATGCCGTCACAAGCATTCGGGGCTTTAATTTACGAATATTTCCTGTCAGTTATATAAACAAAAGAATTAGTAATTCTCAGCGCTTATCTCAAAATAGCTCTGTGGATGATTACATGTAGGACATATCTCAGGTGCCTTAGTTCCCACAATTATATGACCACAGTTGCGGCACTCCCATATCTTAACCTCACTCTTTTCAAATACCTGCTTCAGCTCTACATTGTTAAGCAACGCACGGTAACGCTCTTCATGGTGCTTTTCAATAGCTGCCACAAGTCTGAACTTAGCAGCAAGCTCCTTAAAGCCTTCAGCCTCTGCGGTCTTTGCAAAATCTTCATACATATCAGTCCACTCATAGTTTTCACCGTCTGCTGCAGCTTCAAGATTCTGAGCTGTATCTCCGATTCCGTTAAGTTCCTTAAACCACATCTTAGCATGTTCTTTTTCATTGTCAGCAGTCTTTAAGAAAATAGCTGCTATCTGCTCATAGCCCTCTTTCTTGGCAACTGATGAAAAATATGTGTACTTGTTACGTGCCTGCGACTCTCCGGCAAATGCTGCCATAAGATTTTTTTCTGTCTGTGTTCCTGAATATTTGCTCATATTGTACCTCCAATAGAAAATTTCTTTTTATTGGATTATATTATATCTTATGAAATTAGTTCAGTCAACTCCCTCAAATTCTTTTTTCCAAAAATAATTTTACTGTCATTTACTACGGTACATGGCACACTCATAACTTTATATTTTTCCTTGAGTTGCGGAAAATGTGAAAGGTCAAACATCTCTGCCGTTACATTTTCTGAGTGCAGCGCTATGCTCTGGGCTGACATAACAGTTTCGGGACACATGGTACAGGAAAGAGATACTAATATCTTTATATTTATAGGATTTTTTATAGCCTTAATAAGATTCATCGTATCCTCCTCAACAGCCTGCCCCTCAGTTCCGATATTGTAAAGTGCTATGATAAAGGAGTTAAACTCATGACCGCCCGGAACTCCATGAAAGAATATTCCGCAGCTTACATTATCCTTTAAAATCTCCATGGCAGGATATATAAGTTCATGCTTTTCCGGCAGTGCCTTTCCCTCTTCTGATAAAGCCTGCTCCCATTCTACCTTGTCAGTAAGACCTGTAAGCTCGTTAAGAAAACCCTTCATTTCCCCTGAAAGAGGGGTGTCGTCAAGCCATGCCCTTATGTGTACCACTCTTTCAAATTTGTCGAATATCTCCTTAAGTTTATCTCTTATATCCTGATTTATAAATTCATTTCCCACACTGAATTCAATACTTGGCTTATCCGTATCGTCACTGTTTTTAACCTTTTGAGCTTTTATATACGAGTTACTGCCCACAGGAGTTCTATAAAGCACAGGTATTCCAAGTCTTTCCCTTACGCCCTCCACATGCTTTTCAAGAGCCGTTGCTGCTATTGCTCCATCCGATACGGCGGTTACAACCTGTCTTAAATTTTTGACGCATACATCACCTGCTGCATAGACGCCCTTAACGCTCGTCATTCTGTTAATATCCGTCACAATATATCCCTGCTTATCGCACTCTATCGTTGCAGGCAGCCAGGCTGTATTAGGCACATATCCTGCAAAAATGAATACTCCGAAAGTATTTCCCTCCGGTGCTTCATAGCGCCACTGTTTACCGTTGGCGTTGTTGTTAAATACGGCATAGGATAAGGTATCCTTTCCTCCCACCTCAACAATCTCAGTCTCAAAGACAGCCTTAATGTTGTCATAATTTTTAATCTGGTCAGA
This sequence comes from uncultured Eubacterium sp., assembly GCA_945920185.1. GTDB lineage: Bacteria > Bacillota > Clostridia > Lachnospirales > Lachnospiraceae > CAMEJP01. The sequence continues at coordinate 18,245 of CAMEJP010000016.1, forward strand.
CACTGTCTTTGCACAGGTAAAATCCTCCTCACGGACAATAATGGTAACTGATTTTGCATACTTTGTAAGGAAAATTCCTTCCTCCACAGCGGCAAAACCGCCGCCTATTACAAATACGTCTTTACCCGTAAAGAACTCGCCGTCGCAAGTGGCACAGTAGGCTACGCCTCTTCCTGCAAATTCCTTCTCACCCACAAAGCCGAGCTTTCTTGGATTAGCTCCGACAGCCAGTATAACTCCAAGTGCGCTGAATTCTCCCTTAGTAGTGTGAAGGATCTTAATATCCTCCTCAAGTTCCATATAAAGCACTTCGCCAATCATAAATTCGGCGCCGAAGCTCTCCGCCTGTCTTCTCATATTTTCCGTCAGTTCTCTTCCGCCTGCCAGCCTTACTCCGGGATAATTCACAATGTCTGAGGTTATTGTTATCTGACCGCCTATCTCTGATTTTTCAAGTACAAGCACCCTGAATTTTGCCCTTGCGGCATATATGGCAGCAGAAATACCCGCAGGTCCCGCTCCCACAATAATTACATCATACATATTTTCCATTAAATCAATCCCACCAAATCAAGACTAGGCTTTAATGTTTCAGCTCCCGGCTGCCACTTTGCAGGACACACCTCGTCACCGTGAAGTGCCACAAACTGTGAAGCCTGAACACGTCTTAAAAGTTCTTTTGCATTTCTTCCTACATTTCCTGCCGTAACCTCATAAGCCACTATCTTGCCGTCGGGATTAACGATAAAGCTGCCTCTCTCAGCTAAACCATCCTCCTCAATCATAACTCCAAAACCCCTTGCAAGAACTCCGGTAGGATCGGCAAGCATCGGATACTGTATCTTCTTTATGGTCTTTGAAACATCATGCCAAGCCTTATGAACAAAATGCGTGTCACATGATACACTGTATATCTCGCATCCTATTTTCCTGAACTCCTCATATTCCTCAGCCAAATCTTCAAGCTCTGTAGGGCATACAAACGTAAAATCAGCCGGATAAAAGAAAAAGACACTCCATTTTCCAAGCGTGTCTTCTTTGGTAACAGTCTTGAATTGTCCGTTTTCAAATGCCTGAACCTTAAAATCTACTATTTCTTTGTTGATGTATGACATGATACATACCTCCTAAAATAATTATTTGCCATACTTCGTAGGTTATCACAAAGAAATACGGGCACTTTTTTGTGATAATCCTAGAAGTGTGCTTTAAAATTATTCTTGACAGAAATATGTAAATTATTCAATGCCACTACACTTACAGATTAGAACATTTCATTCTGAACAGCCCGTGCTTATTGCAATAACAGTATAGTGCCTTTACCCTGTTTATTTTAAATCTGGCATCAGCCTTTCCTTCCGGATACATTTTTACAATGTTAAAACCGTTATCCGAAACTGCGTCATTTTACGATTTTCTCTGAGCCTCTTTATTGTGGCTCCTGTTACATATTGATTCATATCAATACCTCCTTTTGAACAAATGTTACCATGTTACAAAAGAAGTAACACCCTACGCAAAGTAGAATGTATTATAATTCTTCAAGCATCTGTGCCGGATTTTCAGCCGCTTTTACTTTTCCAAATGCTTTCACAATAATTCCGTTCTCGTCAATTAAATATGTTGTTCGTACCACGCCCATAGATACCTTACCGTAATTCTTCTTTTCCTGCCACACATCATACGCCTTAATCGCCGTCAATTCAGTATCTGACAGCAACGTAAAGCAAAGATTGTATTTTTCTTCAAATTTCTTGTGTGACGCCACGGAATCCTTGCTTACTCCAAGCACTATTGCTCCCTTTTCGATAAACTGCGGATACATTTCGCTGAAACCGCACGCCTGCTTTGTACAGCCCGGTGTACTGTCTTTTGGATAAAAATACAGAATCACTTTCTTTCCTGCATATTCACTTAATGTGTGTGTCTTTCCATTCTGGTCCTGTAACGAAAAATCAGGTGCCTTTGTTCCTACTTCTAACATAATAATCTTCAATCCTTTCTGATAAAAATTTTAATGAGTAATCTGCTTCTGTGCCAAATGTTTTATTTCGTGCCAACGCTTCGACAAAAAGTAGCAAAGCATGGCAGTCATTCCAAACGCAAAGCTTATAGGGAAGCAGGCCATAACATATGTTCCGTCAAAGAAATATGCAATGGCATATCCTACAGGTATTCTTACAGCCCAAAGCATCAGAATATTTACGACGGTAGGATAACGTACCTCACCGATACCGTTCACAAAACTGATAATACCGTTAAAAACCGCATAAACCCAGGTAAACGGCAGTACTATTTTTATGTAACGCACCGCATAGAAAAGAACCTTCGTATCATCCGTAAACATTCCAAGTATAGGTCTGCTAAAATATGTTATTATAAGTCCGGCGGTCAATGTTATAAGTCCCGAAAACAACGGTATGCGTAATGCACCCTTCTTTAAGCGTACATAATCCTTCGCTCCAAGGTTCTGCCCGGCAAACGTAGTAGCCGCTGAGGAAAATGAAGTGATTGCCACATTAGCCATTCCTGTAAGCTTTGTGGCAACAGAACATGCTGCCATAAATGCTGAACCCTGTGCGTTTATTACTGACTGCATTACGATATGTCCCACAGAATAGAGGGAATTATTAAGTCCCAGAGGAAGTCCTACTGCTATAATCTCTTTAAGAATGGATTTTTCAAACTTTCTTGGCAAAAATGTAAATTTAAGCTCAGGGTATTTCTTTTTAATATAAACAATACTGCAAATCCAAGATATGTACATGGCAATTATGGTGGCAATCGCCGCACCGCACACATTCATTCTGAATACTGCCACAAACAGTACATCAAGCACTATATTTATCACACAGGAAACCGCCAGAAAAATAAGGGACGCATGGCTGTCACCCATACCCCGTAAAATTCCTGCATTGAGATTATATCCCATATTTCCGAGTATGCCAAGAAAAATAATACTCAAATATGTAACCGAATATCCAAAGGCATCTTCCGGGACCTGCATAATTTTCAAAATCAAAGGGCCTGCCAAAAGTCCTATTACCGTAAGCGGTATGGCACAAATATACAAAAATGAAGTAGCCGTGGCAGAAACATTTCTAAGCGTTTCCATGTCTTTTCTGCCAGTACATTGTGAAACTATTATAGATACGCCTGTTCCTATGCCTAAAAAGACGCACAGAAGCAATTCGACAGGCTGTGCGCTTGTACCTACCGCAGCCAGTGATTCGGAATTGCAGAAATTACCGATAACAAGAGTATCCACAGTATTATAAAGCTGCTGCAGTATATTTCCGGCACATATGGGAAGCGCAAATAATATAACAAGCTTCATAATAGGACCTCTGGTCATATCTATTTTCTTTGATGTCTTCATAAATAACACTACTTTCCGAATAATATTTTGTAAGCTCTACTTTACATTACGTATTCTTCCGTCTTTATCATGACTTTATAAGCACATCATTAACTCTGTTGTACTAATTATAACATTTACCCTTAGTTTTTCTACTTATTTCTGTTTCTTTAAAGAATATTATACAGAAAAACGGCTGTCTTTTACAGTCAAAATGTCTCTGATAATCTTTATGCTTTTTGATAGATACTTGTTTTTGTGCATCACCATATTGATATTTCTGGTTACTTTGATTCCCTCTAAAGGCAGAATCACGATATCGCCCTTTTCACACTCTTTTTCTACAATTTTCTTAGAAAAAATCGCTATGCCTCGTCCGCGTATAACGGCATTTTTTATAGCTTCCGTATTCGTGCTGCAAAATACTTTGTTTAAGCGAAGTCCATAGTCCTCAAATGCCTTTTCAATCTGATTTCTGTCTGCACTGCCGCTTTCCCTGCTGATATAATTCTGACCCTCAAGCATATCAAGAGTAACCTTTTTCTCTTTTGCCAATTCGTGATTTTTTCCGCACACTACGACAAGTTCATCTTTACATATCGGCGTTAAAAGCAAATCCCTGCTCTTAATTATTCCCTCTACAATGCCCAAATCCACCTCATAGTTTAAAACAGCCTGCTCAATATCGGATGAGTTTGCTACCAAAACGCTTATCTCACACTCAGGCATCATTTTTTTTGCCTCATCCAAAACATCATTGATGAGCCATGTTCCTACAGAGACGCTGCAGCCGATGCGAAGACTGCTTCTTTCAACGGCATTGTTTATCGCTGCCTCCATCTGTTCAAAGGAGTCAAGTATATGACGGGAAAAAGAGAGCATAAGCTCTCCTTCCTTCGTCAGATATATTCTTTGTGAAAGTCGTTCAAAAAGTTTTATTCCATAATATCTCTCCAACTCAGAAACAGCCTGACTGACTGTTGGCTGGGATATATGCAATTCCTTTGCCGCCAGGCTCATACTTCCCACATCTGCTACCGTTGTAAATATTTTTAAATGGCGTATTGTCATGGGTTACCTCCTTGTCCTATATCGCACCAATCAAGGCATAGATAAGTGTTCCGATTACACCGCTTCCCAAAATGACCGCAACGGCACTTATTTTAAATTTTCTGAGTATAAACAATGCAACGGCAAAAATGGCAAATTCAACAATCCTAAAATTGCTGATGACTATTTCCTTAAGCTCTGCTTGAAACAGTCCCAGCATAAGAATAGATGCTCCGGCTGATGCAATCAAAGCCACCACTGCAGGACGCATGGCACCCAGAACTACCTGAACACCGCTTACGGTACGGTACTTGTAATAAAAATGTGCCAGAATGAAGCATATACAGAATGACGGAATTATACATCCTATTGTACAAAGCAGCACTCCCGGTATTCCTGCAATTCTCATACCTACGAAGGTTGCCGAATTGATGGAAATAGGTCCCGGCGTCATTTCTGCCACCGTAATCAAATCTGAAAATTCCTCCAGAGTCATAAGACCGTGGATATTGACTATCTGCTCCTGAATCAGAGGAATTGCGGCATATCCTCCTCCGACACTAAAAAGTCCCACCTGAATAAAAGACAAAAATAATTTTAACAATAACATTTATGCCACCGTACCTTTCTTCTTTCTAAGCGAAAAAGCCAAATCTATAAGTCCTATTCCAAGACATGTCAAAATTATAATCATCGCACTTACATCAAAAATATAAGTTGCGACAAATGCCACAATCATCATAGTAATATACAAAATTCTCTTTGTTTTTACCACATTTCCCGCCAGATTGAGTACAACATCAAAAATAACTGCTGCAACGCCTGCTCTCATAACCTGTAATGCAGTGGCAATATAAGGATTTGTGCGAAACTGCTCATAAAACAGCGAAATTGCGGATATTATAATCATAGGCGGAAGTATCGTTCCCAAGATAGCCGTAAGACTTCCAACAACTCCGGCTATTCTGTAACCGATAATTACGGACGCATTTACCGGAAGCGGTCCCGGAGCAGACTGCGTAATAGCCGTCACATCAAGCATCTCATCTTCCTCAAGCCACTTTAATTCCTCTACATATCTCTTTTTCATAAGGGAAACAATTACAAATCCGCCGCCAAATGTGCACGCGCTCAAAATGAACATAGATTTGAATAACATCCATAACTTGCTATAGTCCTTTTTCATAATGACCTCCATCAATCAATTTTCTTTATCTAAAAATTTATCACAAAAATCATTATATGTAAAATACATATGTTTTATAAATCATATAGGCATTTACCTATAATATATCACACATATGAAAAAACAGCCAGGAATATTTTCCTGACTGTTACCATATTAACTTCCCTTTATAAAATGCTCACCAATTATTGATTTGTTTCACCACACAATTTTATTTCTTCGATTTTCTGATAAATATAGGGACAGTGCATATCATAATAATGATTTCAGATAAACTTTTTGCTCCACAGTAATTCTGTTACTTTCGCAAGCCTTTTGTATCGCCTTTTTATGAGTCCATTCGGGCAGTCTTCGTTTTTGAAGATACGGAATCGTGGCATCATACTGCTTTGCAAGTGCGGTGGCAAAATACCACGCAACCATCATTTTAACATAGTACTCATCAGACTCCACAGATGAAACCAATTCCAAATATGAACCAGCAAATTCTTCTTCCAGATAAAAATTCATCAGAAGCTTAATTCCGAATCGGACAGTATATGTATGGTCGCTTTTAAGCCATTCCTTTATATTTTCAAGCATAAGCTTTGGACATTTTTTCAAAGCCTTTGGATTCATCTGGTCACATGTAGCCCAATTATCAACATACGGCAGAAAAATTTCCAGCTGACTCAGGCACTCATCATAATCCTTAATATCAGATATAATAAATGCGTGAAGCTGATTTTCTTCAAAGTATGCATGAGGGAGTTCCTTCATAAACTCTTCTGCCACAGCCGTTCCTTTCAGTTCTTTTGCGAGTGTCCGCAACGCAGGAGTTCTCACGCCTATCATCTTATCCTTGTCCTGCGTGGGTATTAACGGCGATTGAAATTCTTTATAATCCGTATCGGCAAGTGAATACAGCCTGTCTAGTATTGATTTCATTTTGATATGCCTTTCTTTTTATACAGCTGTTGTAAAATGTATAATATCCTTCTTTCCGCAATTATATCGGTGTTCCTACTTCTATCAAATTACCGTCAGGGTCATAAAAACGAATTACCTGTTGTCCCCAGCTATGAGTCATCAGTCGGTTTACATACTCAATTGGCTCATGATAATTCTCCAATTTCTTTTCAAATGCCTCTATGTCTCTTTCTTCAAAATACAGTTCACTCATATTATTCTGAGGAACACACTCTCTTCCAAGAAATTGTTTCCAGTATTTTATATCCTGAAGCACAAGACCTTCCGTCATAATTACATTTCCTTCATTATCAAGAATTACTTCAAGCCCGAAAAGTTCTCTGTAAAAGGCAATGGACCTTTCCATATCTTTTACAACAATCAGCACATTTTTTAATTTCATTGCTTCACCTGCTTAACTCAAAAGTTTAACGTTCTATTTTCTTGAACCATTATACCCTCTTGCCAATCCAATATCAACTGTGTAAATGTGTATTCACATTTCAGGAGCATTTTCACAGCTTTGCAATTTTCAATTTGTAAGAAATGAACTGGGCAATCAGTACTAACGGTGCGGTTATTATACACCATAGAGATTCTCGCAGCACTTCTATCATGCAGATACGCAACATTTTTCCTTTTTCCATTCCAATCTGCCTGAATAAGCAAAGTTCTTTCTTTCTGTTATTGAATCTGTTGTGAACAATAATTACGGATACCGCAAGCTTTACCAATTCTTCCCTGATACTTTTATCATCTTCTACAACTAATATCCTACTCATAAAAGCCTCCGTCAAAAGCACCCGCAAAACGGTCTGCGGATACACTTTTCTCATTATATTTTCTAAACCTATTGTACCTTATAAACCTTACAATCACCTTACAATTTTTCTATATTTCATAATATCAGGCAACAGAAAAAAGCACAATATTCTTTAGTTTTTATCACACCTTTCGCAAGGTATGCAGGCATAAAATAAGACCTCCAATCGTTAGACTTGGAGGCCGCCCGGCAAAATCACACGTTAATTACCCGACTCATCTCGTGCCATTCTTCCCCTCCCCACGAAGAATCTGAAATACCTTCATCACTAAATCCCATCTTTTTATACATATCTACCTTCGACTGAAGGCAAGTCAATATAAGCATTCTGCGGTTATTATCACGTTCGCGTATGATGTATTGAGACATTAATTCTCCGGCAAGTCCCTGCCTTCGATACTCCGGTAAAACATCCAGACCTAACAGCATAATATTTTTCCCATCAGGAATATGAATCTTGGCATTTGTAAAAAACTCGTCCCTAAACGCACATTCGTCGGTAGCTAATCCATTTAAAAAGCCTGCTATTTTACCTGTTTTCTTATCCACGGCAACCAAAAACAGGTCAGGTGCCATTGCTATCCTGTCCTTCATATTTTTCTCAGAGCAGGCTTCATTTGGCGGAAAGCATATTTGCTCAATCAAGACAGCCTGATTTGCTTCATCCTGATGAATACTCCTAAACTCAAACCGTTCCGTCAAATCGGTATCCGCCCTGTGATAGTTCTGTAACATTTTTCCTTCCTGCTCTCTCATTTTCTTTTCCAAAGTCAGCACCTCTCACATTTTCGTCTTTACAAATCTTACATTAGCATCGCTTATTTTCAACAAACTGTCACAATAAGGGCAAACCTCATTCTGCATTGTATTTGGTGCACCACAGTTTGGGCACTCACTATACATAGTCATAGGCTCATTCGATAATTCATCCGGATTTTTCTTAAAATACCTGTAAGCGTCATTCTGCTTCTTTGTTCCTGCTAATATTGCTACATAAAATACGCCATAAAATACAACAAGAAACAATAACATAGGAATTCCTGCCCAATTAATCCTGGTCTTTGCCAAATCATCCATAACAGAATTCCAAGAATAATCTAAAGCTTGCGCTAAATTCTCATTTGCCATACCCTTTTGAAAATTACCAAGAAGTTTATCAAATGTGGCATCGGACAGACATTTGATTGTATCATCACCACAATACATATCATACTCCCAATCGAAAAAGCCCTTGCTGTTATCTGCCGTAAACAATATAATCATGGCATCTTCATCAAAACCAATTTTATAATAAAGTTCTTCTGAATAAACTTCTAAGTTAGAATAATAATTTTTCCATGAAAAATCATCAGTATAAACCGTCACAGGCATACCGGATTTAGCATATACCTTTTTTAAAAGCTGCAAAACTTCCTTTTCTTCATCATCTGTCAGTACATTGGCACCGTCATTGATAAAAATGCGGTCAGGATCTCCTGAAACTTTCCTGCCAAAATCAAACATCGTAGATCCAAAAGCAACGAGCATTATCAACATATGACATGTTATGAAAATCAATGTAAATATAATGCCAAAATTCCATGCACTTTTTCTGCCGAAATCTGCATTGCTTGTGTAACAGGTATGTAATCTTCCGGATCTGTCATAATATGAACGATTGTAACAACCTGCAAACGGTTTACTTGACGTTTTTACAGAACCACCGCTACGTGAGCCGCCGGAACTATGCGAACCGCCACTTCTGCTGCTTCCTCCACTTCTTGAACCACCACCATGTCTTCCCATTTCAAATTCTCCTTTTTTCAAATAATTTTAGATTTCTTCAATCTTATTCCAGTCCCGCAAAATCCTTGCATTTTCACCTATCGATTTACAGAGCAGCACAAATACCGTACCGCAAATAACTATATCAACTAATAGCGTCATCAACGAAAAGGCAAATACCATCATAAAAACAAAAAACGCTACATCAACAATAATTCCTAATATACTAAATACCAGACTACATATTACCTTTACTTTTAATATTTTCTCTGACGTATCACTGCGTATATTGCCTTCAATCACATCAGCAGCTACAAAAAGGCTATTATCAACCACCTTGCCTATTTTCTGATCCATTTCGTCCATTTTTTCTTTGCTTACTATCTTAAGCATCTCATTAAGATACCTAAAAAATCCAGAGGCGCTAAAGAAAGCCAACAGCAATCCGCATATCAGCATCCCAATCTTTAAGGTTATCACTCCACCATATATCATTAATATTCCCACTCCTGTTGTTACTGCAAGCATCAGACAAGCTACATAGTCCATTGACACCTTTCGTGTAAAAATATATCTGACTATAGGTATTTCTACAAATACACATATTACAAGGGATACAATGGGAATAACAAAGTCTCGTACACCGGGATTCTTAGTACCTACAAGACATGCACATGTTATTGCCGCTACAATAACCAAAGACAAAAGACCCGCCGTTATCAATCCGACATATTCATACAGATACATGGCATATATCTTACCGGTATCAGGCAGCCTCCTATATATCCTGCCCAATATCGGATACTTATAATTCTTTTCGATTTTTGCCCATATGTAACCCATAATCAAAGTGACACCAATTCCCACAAACACTTCAGACACACTTGTAAACCATACTATATTTAACAACGTTAGCACAGCACTAAGAATAAATGAAGCAAGTACAGCTATGTACAGTATCCATTCTAATCCCATAAGTACCTCACATTTGTATTTTATTTATTAACCGGTTCATTATTAGCTTCTTCAAAAGCCTAACTAATCATTTTATTATAACATAGGCAGAGGAATTTTTCAATTATTCTGAGATGCACGATTGGATTCATGATTGAAAATGTTGTGCATAGAAAAATTACCATACCTCAAACAGAAGTATGTTCATTTATGTGAATCTAATTTTAGATAGCCTATACTGTAATTTTACTCCATCACCTTTAGCAATTCTATAAATTAAATTCTTGTAAACCATAGGTACATATTGAATGCCACCATCTTCCTAAACATCAGCAATCTCTATAAAACCAAGTTTTTTATATACTTCTTTATTTAGTAGTCTTATCATGCTTTCACGCTCTTTCCGTTCTGATATAATGTCCTTCCTGAACTGCTGCAAATGTTGCAACCACACAGACAACGATTGCACTGTATTTCAAATCAATCACTGTCAGGGTCAATGTAAAAATAAACAACAACTCTCCGGTAACTTTATTCATGACAGTAGGAACTGCCACAAATGTCTTCCGTACTACAAATCCGCAAAGCACATTAATGACTTTGATTAGTGCAATGATACCCGTCCATATATAAAGCCACGTTGGAATATTCAATGCCGGAATAATTTTTAACAGACATACTACAACAAAAACAAAATCTACAATAGTATCCAACTTGGAGCCAAGCTCGCTGACGCTATTCGTTTTTCTTGCAACTGCCCCGTCAATCATATCGGTAAATCCTGCGAATAAATATAATGAATAAAATACTGGAGAAAATACCGCGCAAAACAATAATGCAGTACTGCACAAGATTCTGATACCTGTTATGACATTTGCCATTCGCTCTCTCCTTACGCCATGTTAAGCTTGCAGACATCAACCCATTTTTCATACCCGGAGTACTGTTCCATTTCCGAAATGGTAAGTTCAATCGCACTATTGGAACTTCCACATGCAGGAAACACCGTTTGAAATCTCTTCATACTTTCATCCAGATACACTTTTACTCCTTCATTTATCCCAAAAGGGCACACACCTCCTACACCATGTCCGATTAGCGGTTCTACTTCTTCAAAAGAAAGCATTTTAGCTTTGGTGCCAAATGTTGCCTTGTATTTTGCATTATCAATTTTAGTATCTCCGGCTGTCACGATTAAAATTGCCTGCTCACCCACATGAACGGATAAAGTTTTTGCAATACGTGCGCCTTCGCAGTGAAGCGCCTGTGCCGCAAGCTCTACCGTTGCACTGGATACATCAAATTCCAGAATACGGTCTTCCATATTCCACTTTTTAAAATACTCTCTAACTTTCTCTATTGCCATGGCTTTTTCTCCTTAAATCAAATGTTATGTCATCTATCCGTATGGAAGTGGATACCTCCACCTTATTTCAAATCCAACTCGTCTAACTCCAATTAAACCTCAACATAATTATCCGCCTTTTGTTTGTGCAAAATCACCACCGTCTCAACGGTATTTTCGTTGTTCTAATCAAAATTATATCGCTGTTCCAACTATATTACAACAGAAAAATAGGCAGTCTGACTGCCTACCCGCTAATGAGATATTGGGATTCGAGCATTATCCCTGCCTCTATACGGACATTACACACAAGAATTACTATATCTGCTTGTCCGGAGCTAATAGCAACTTATCTATTACCGGATGAATCATACTTGTTTCTATTATAACATTTATGGCACAAAGCTTCTTTCCTGCATCCTTACTGGATGCACCACAATGATATGCTTGTTCTGTAGGCAAGCCATAATCCAGAACTATCAATCTGTCATGGCAGTCTGCATTCGGTTTGATTCTGAGTGGTGGATATTCTTGTATAAAATCGTTTACTACCGCCGTTGTCAAAAAACCTCTTTTTCCATGACCATTCTCTGTAAATAAAACCACTTCCACACCAGCTTGCTTCTGCGATAATAGCTGTAAAGTCTTTGTATTCACATAATCATCCACTACATAAATACTCTTTTTTGCCTGCTGATATATATCTATGTATGCTGCATCAGCCTCAAACTTCTGTCCTTTATAAACAACAAAATTTTTAAAATCCTTATCCGAAACAAAGTTTTCGTTAAGTGTGTCTATGCTCTTTTGAATAACTTGTATATCTTGCTCTGTTTTCTTCTGTCTATCAGCCATATTTGACATTTGTACAGAAATTTCTGATACTCTTGCACTTACAAGATGCATCTCTGACTGTGTAACAAACTGCTGATTTTGTTTTATATAGTGACGCATCTCACGAAACGCACGCATAATGAAAATGCTTTGTTGTTCTGCAAGTTCTCCTCTTAAAACGGTAGCAAGCATATAAATACCTTGCTCCGTAAAAGCATACGGCAATGTTCTTCTTCCACCACCTTGACCTTCAAAAAAATTTTTTCTCGTGAAATCACAATTTGTGATTTCACGGATTCTACCTCTTCTCGAGTCAATTGAAACATAAAGTCTTCTGGAAACCTCGCAATGTTTCGCTTTACCTGTTGATTGAGATTCTTCACTTCATATCCATAAATTTCAGCCAAATCATAATCTATCATAACCTGTTGTCCTCGAATAACATAAACTCGATTACATATATTATCTACCGTCATTAATTCCGTATTTTCTGCCATAGCATTCCTCCTACAAATTGTACAACAGGCTGTTCCACCATTACCAATACATTATCTATTTGTTGGTTCATCGCACTTGTCATCCTTATTTCTTTTATCAGACAACCTCTCCATTTCAACCTTATATGCCATTAATCGCAAAAGATACTGCGGAACCCTTCTATTTCCCAATTCCCAATCTGTTTCCGTCATATAAGGAATTTCAAAGTACTCACAAAATTCTTTTCTATTCATGCCGGTACTTTCTCTTAGTCTTCTTAATTCTTCTCTTGCTTCCATAGCTCGCTCCTTTATGCATTGCATAAATGTATTATATAATTTTTATTAGCTATGGTCAATAACCTTTTTCATAAAAACGATGAACCTCGGCAAAAACTTTACCGAGGCTTACTATAAATCTTATTATTTTCAATACACATTATTTTGAACGCTCTTTCGTATGTATCACATCCCGCTCTCGCAGGATGCCGATAATCCTTATGGCGCTTCCAGAAACCGCTCCAGAAATCTCTTCGCATAAGTCTCATACCGAAGTCTTTTTCCTTCTTCATCATCACGCCAAGTTTCCGAATCAAACTTAAGTTCTACAGCTATATCACGCAAAACCTCCAGACCGTACTTCTCCATCATCTCAGCAAGAAATGTGTAGCAGCGTTCAAAATAATTCCGATAATTCTTTTCTTGATGTTACAGCCTCACCTTGGAAAAGGCAATGTTTTCGATTCAAAAAAATCTGCTTACATATTTCCGGACTTCTCGTCACTTATCACTTCGTAAACCTTATTCACTTCTATATTCAGCTTTATCCAATCGTTTACATTGATGCCATACACTATTCTGTCCGCGATAACGGAGTTATCAGAAAGCTGGCAGCTTATGTCATTCTTAGACACCTCACGGCTGCCATACTTGAACGGAGACCTGTGAAGCGACTTAATGACGATACGATCCAGAATAGATTCGTCTCCCATGTATTTCCAATATGGGATGGAAAGCCCCCATCCGGATAATATGATGTAATCGGCTTCTGCCAAATAACGCCACCCGCATAATCCTTTTTTATCTGTTCCGTTGTGTTCTCGTAATAGTGGAAATCATCTATTTTCTTAATGCGTGATGCACCAACGATGACGTAGTTATCCTCTTCGTTCTCTGAAAACGGATTGCTGTATCCTGCATAATAGAAAACAAGAGACTTTCCTTCTTCAAACTGCGAGAAATATGCCTCAGCATTACGCTGACGTTTATCGTAATCGTATGTCTTACCCTTAACCTAAGAGAAAACATCATTCTTGTACATAGCCTCATAGCACCATGTACAAGCGGTGTATGGCGGCAGAGTCAGAGTCGTTGCATCAGCATCCTTCTCTTCCCACCAAGAGGGCGGTTCAATCTTTACCTGAACAGTCTCTTTGCCAAACGCATTTGCGCTCAATACACACGCCACCTTGCAGGGATGCTGGCCACATGATTCACCCGAATGAGCAGTTTCAAACTCCAGGTCGCGCTGTTCTGCAATCATCTCTCCCGGATACGAATGCTGTCCCACACAATATACATTTTCACAAGGTTTCTTGCAGATATGACCATTCCAGCCATCACTGTGCCATGCAAGCCTCAGGCTCATATGCATTGCCATACCATCACCTCCTATAGTATTTCCAAAAACCCTTTATTGATGCACATCTCAAGGGAATAATTAATTGTTTTTCCAGCCTTTGGTCCATCCTCAAACTCTATGCTGATATATTTTCCGTCAACACCTTTAACAATTCCTGTCCCACCGGCCTTATGTTTTACTCTCTTCCCAATATAATCCTTATATACGTCTGTCCCTGCTATAACTACTTCTTCCTCTGGTTCATCTTCAGCCTCATCTTCAACAGTATCAGTCACCTGAGGCTTAGGTTTTATTGGTATCGTAGGCTCCTTATATTCATCCGCAGCATTCTGAAGCGCAATCAGCTCTCGAATCTCTGCAATATGGGTCTGCGTAAACCAGATTGTCTCATTTCCAAACGTCACTTCGACCGGATCCATACTTCCAATTTCAGCATCTGTCATATTTTCTATATCATCAAGAAAATATGACAGATCATATTCGTCTGTACGCATCTTTTTATATTCTGCTGCACAATTAGGACACAGACAAAGATTCATAGGATCCAGTTCCACTTCCGGGGAATTCGCAATCTGGCACATCTCTACATTTGCAAATGCTTCATGGCACATCTGGCAGGCATACTTATATGCGCGATCTACCTTGTACATATTCATGAGATATGCACGCACTTCACTAATCGGCTTGCTGACACGAATCTTCCGAACTCGAAACTCATATTTTGTTGGACTTGCAAAACACAACACTTCCGCGGCATGCTTTCTCAATGAATCCCAATTTTTTACCTTCGATGACGGAAACTCATAGGTATCTTCAGGAATAATTGGTGTCTTTCCGCTACCACCTGTTGCGTTGCTTCCGAAGTTTTCATCCAAATCCGCAGTAGATATTCCATATCTTCTTTGAAGCTCAATCTCAAAATACTGATTCTTCTGTTCTTCAGAAAGCTGATCATAATCCTTAGCAGCATCCTCTAGATGATCCGCCTCATTCTTTTTAAAGCCAAGAATATCATAAATGTCGGAGCCCGGATTCAGGTCGCCATACAGCTGAGGATTCAAATCTCTCTTTGATATCTCACTCTGAGCTACCAGGTCGAGAGATTCTGTATATAGCCATTTTCCATTCCAGCTTGATCCATAATAAAAATGCTTCGGTCCATCATGACGTAACAGTTTAACGATGTCAGCATACTCATCGTATAAATTCCTGGTACTGCCCCCAACATATACAGTCCCTTGAAGCTTTGACTCATTTTTCATCAAAAAGCGGAAAATAAAACTGGATTTCGCCATTGAATCCGGAGCCTTTGGATGTGCTGAAATGTATTCCAAAACCGCATCCAGCTTCTCCAAAGATAACTTCCAGCGAAAATCTCCGCTAGTATTCCATTCCGGCTGTCTTCCTGGATTACCCGTGTAATACTCACCATTAGTCCGATTTTCATTAATCGCGATATTCTCCCGAACCCCCAGTATCTTCAGAAATTCAGTGCTAATGTCCTCTATGGCATAAAAATCCATGTCAACATAAGCGTATGTCGCTACATGCTTAAAATACTGTTCAATGCTCATTCCGTCAGTATTGACAGAGAAGAAAACAGTCTCCTTATGAGGATTTACATAAACCTTTTTGCCATATTTTATACACTTGAGTGGCAGATATTTCTTGATCAGATTCTCAACTTCATCACGATAATCAGGATTTACCCTATACTTTAGTAGCCGTTTTACATCGGTGATGTGTTGATCGTCCGTGAATGTTTTTCCACTCTCATATCTCTTCTTAAAATCCCTGATAAAGAATTCATATTCATTCGGCTTCTGAAGAGAAAGGATTTCGGTAAAGAAATGCTTGCACTGCTCATACAGATATTCGTCAACAAAAGCAATATCCTCAGCATTATCCAGATTCTTAGAAGGCAGGAATACATTTGGTAAATACGTTGCGTTCTCATAGCCTCGCCACATAAAGCTGTAATCGTTCTCTGTGCCGTCACTCTTTCTGTAAGGAGCTACAAAGTCTCCGGTCGATGTCTTAACAAATGCAGCCGTCAGCATATTGGATCCGCCGCGCTGTTTTGAAAAAGCCGCTGCAACAGATGAATACATATTGTAGAGCTTTACAAGCCACTCATTATCCCTGTTCTTAAGAAATTTCCTGTTTTCATTAAAATTGTTTCTTAGGTTCTCTGGACGAATAACCTCAATTTCCAATGTATCCGTCAGGAAATCATAAAGAGTCTTATAGCTTTTGTTCGTTTCTGTAAGAAATGTGGGAAGCCAATGGTATTCCTTATCATCGTCAATAAGCTCTGTCAGCAGCTCATCCGTAAACAATTCAGCAAAATCCGAACCTCTGGCAATCTTTACGGAATCTGCCGATGCATAGATTCCATCCTTGCATAAAAGCAGTTTTTCTTCCTGCATCATGTCGGAAGTGAACTCAAACATGCCCTCAAACAATGGTGCAGAGTAAAAGACTTCTTCATCTATCGGTAGGATATTAAGCAGACTGAAATCAAGCTTTCCAGAATCTCTCAGTTCGATAACGCTATCTCGAAGTAGAGCCGCCGTCTGTTCAGCCAGTTCAATATTATCCTTATCATCTGCAGGAACACTACTCCTGTTCGGAGTGGTACGGTAAGGTCCCTGCACAATAAATTTCAATTTGCTCTCTGTCTCTGTAGGAAAATACACAGAGATATAAGGATATTTAGAAGGCTTGAAATTATACTTGCCGTCTTCCTCAACAGAAAGAGAAAAAGCAATGTCAATAGTCCTTCCAGCTTGAATTCCCTTGACCGGTCTTGAAAAGACAAGATAAGAAATAGACTCTTCCTTTTCCTTTTTATGCTCGGTTTCACCAATAGCAGCAACCAAGGCACAATGGTCATTGATAACCGTTTTATCTAACAGATATGAGCCACTTGTTTTAAGCTTAGGCAACATTATCTGATAATCAATAGCCTGCAGATTCTTCATAAACAGAAGTGTAGTGATTCCAAGATTCTGTAATCTCTTCGACAGCACCTCATTTAACTTATCAATGGTTTTGAATCCGGAAAAAGTAAATCCCACGCTATACGGAAACACAAATTTGGTCGTATACCCAGGGTCTACATCCTGATCATCTATATCCACCGGATGAGTAAAATCTTTTATTTCTACTGCAAACTGAGAATAGCCACCCTCAAGATCCTTTGCTGTAGGATGACTGTAAAGCTGAACCGTTTCACAAATACCGAACACGGATTTAAAACCTACGCCAAACTCTCCGATCTGGTTTAAATCATTGATCTTATCCGACTTACCTATATCACAGAGTCCCTGCAGGTTTTCCATAGAAAATGGATGTCCGTCATGAAGAACGACCAACCTATCCGAATATTGAAGAAATTTAATCTTCGATGCCCCGGCATCTTCTGCATTCTGAAGAAGCTCATATACGAAATGAGATTTATCCGTATAGAGCTGAATAATTCTCTCCAGCGCACGCCGAAGCATTCCATCCTTATCTTGGCGTTGTAACACCTGATCAGCAATTGCTGTATTAGCCATATCCGACACCTCCAAAGTGCGTATCGTTTAATTCACGACATCAAGAATTCCATTAGCCATCAATGTCGTGTGGATATCCGTCTGTGCTACTTTTTTCCTGATTTCTTCTACTTTCAGCTCATAGCTTTCTGTAGCGGACTCCAGCTCACTGGTATACATCCTTCGGATGCTTTCGCTGCTGGTATCCAGAATCTTCTGTTCCAGAGAACGTTTTCTGTTTCTGAAGTTATTTGATAAGCTCTCTATCTTGAATGTGGATATATTTTTTGCCTCCTTGATCTCAGTAGCTTTCTCATCCATCCACAATTTAACTTGTTTCTTTTCCAAGGCATCCCAATCAGACGGCTGCATCTTTACCGCTGCCGCTCCGCTTTGTGATTCCTGCAAAATATCCGGCAGCTCTGCAGCAATCACATCATCATCGCAGACAACTACCAGCTTAAAGTGCGGATTGATTCCTACATAACTCCATGCATAAACAGAGAAATGATAGCTCCCGTCCGGAAGATCCTCCGTCGCATACTGAAGTCGGATATATGCATGCTCATTTGATGCAAAATAAGCTGCTGCCTGTTTAGCTAACGGGTGCATTGCAGTGATGAAAAATGTATCTCTCTTCTTTTCAGCAGTCTCGGAATCAAAAGTAATCGAATGAATCGGAGCTTTGCCCTTCAGATAAACATCCCAACTCTGACGCACCGCATTTCTTCCACTTGGAAGCTTCCTAAAATCGTCTCTCAGCTCAGCTCTTGCAGCGGCTGACAGTCTCAACTGCTTCATTTCGCTTTCACCCAGAATGTAGGTTCCCTGTCCCAACCTACGGAAGAGATATTGTTCGATCAGTATCTGAAGACTCTTCTGAGTCAGCCATGGATTCTCAGCATTATGGATTTCCTGAGATGTCATGTATTCAGATAAGTCGAAGCCGAAGAATTCTTTTTCTTCCTCTTCCAGCTTGTTCAGTTCCTGAAGCCTTCGGACCTCATTATCCGCCATTTGCTCCAGTTTGATCTTACGTTCTTCTTCTGTAAGAGACGTATCCATACCAATACGATCAAGCTGTGTAGCAATATCGCCAAGAATCTCATCGCATTCTCCGATACTGCTTTCAAATATACCGATTCGCATAAGACATCTATAATAAATATCTGCGTCCACGGTGCCGTTTGTGATCATGTTATAGATCCCAACAGCCTCACTCTGCTGTCCGCGACGATCAATACGTCCGATACGCTGCTCAATCCTCATAGGATTCCACGGCAAATCATAGTTGATCATCATATCACAGAACTGGTAATCCAGACCTTCGGAGCCGACTTCTGTAAAGAGTAGAATATCAATAGCATCCTTATCTTCCTTAGGTAGTTCAAATCTCGCACGATATTCTTGCCTCATGGAATCCTTTACACTTCCATCTACCTGTTCTACTCTGAGTCCTGCTTCAAGCAGCTTTCTCTTCAGGTAATACAGTGTATAGCGGAAAGTACTGAAGAGAATGATCTTGTTATTCTCCTGTTTCTGCTTTTCTAAAATGGCTTCCAGCATCTGATCAAATTTCGGATCTTCTTCCGGAAGATTATCCGCCATCGCAAGAAGATTCTGAGCCATCCCTGCCAAAGCGCTGGCATCTGCTCCGTCAAAGGCAAATCCCGGTGAATAATCCAGATCCGGATCATCTTCCATCTGTTGAAACCTTCTCTGGATGAGATCCCGGATATGTGGTGCTAAACCAAATATACAGCTTGCTGCCTGCCGCTTTATGGTAGACATCATAAACGGTATCGATCTGGCATTCCCATGGAGTTGTAGCAGCGCGTCAGCCTCAAAGCGAAGGAGCTCATCATGCAATTCTTTCTGCCGCTCTGTAAACTCTACAGCCAAAGTAAACGGTCTTCTGATACAAAAATCCTGTATATCCTTTCGCCTTGTACGATTCAGCATAGAATTGAAGCTATGTAGGCTCTCCGCATCAGATATCAGTTTTACACGTTCTTCACGCGTAATCTTGTCCTGCTGCAGTGTCTTGACCATTTCACCATACGTAGGATTCGCAGCAATTACATTCTCTCCCCACTGGGTATCAAGAACACCCTTCAGAGCTTCTGAAGCTAACTCCTGCCAATTATCATCGGCGCGTCTCATTAAGCTTGCCGCTTCTGAGATATGAGCATTCGGTCTGGACATCATATTGAACGTCTGCTTATCAATAACAACGTCCGGGCGAAGCACATTCAGCAGCGTAAACAGATCATCATCACTGGTCTGGAGCGGTGTTGCAGTCAGCATAACAACAGCATCGGCATTATCGCAGAAATACTTTACACACTTATACTCAAATGCTTTCTCCTTCTCCATACTGCCATTGCGAATATGGTGTGCCTCATCGATGATAACAAGGTCAAAATGCGGAGCAGGATCCAGATCTTTAAGTCCGAAAGTATGCTTCTTCTTAGTAGTCTCTCCTTCATATGCTCTGCTATCCAAGATAGAATAAGGTACTATGGTCTTGCTGAATCGGATCGGCCACTCTCCATCTCGGTCGGTATCAGAAATGATCTGACGAAGCATCGGACCATCAACCGGGACGAACTCTTCATCGAATCGCTTCATCTCCATTTCCCATTTCCGCTCTGTCACAAGCGGCTTCGGGCAGATAATAAGTACATTCTCAAGTTCACTTCTTGCCTGGAGTTCTTTAATGATAAGACCCGCCTCGATAGTCTTTCCGACACCAACGCTGTCAGCTATCAGAATTCTCGGTTCATCAGCATGGATCAGCTTCAATGCTGGTCTAAACTGATAAGGAACAAAATCGATACGGGCTGAATTCAGAGAATACAAGTCATTCCCCGAAGGATTATTGATCTGATATGCGGTCAGATAGCTCCTAAATGTGTTGATGTCCACCCAGTTGTTTTTAGCAGTTTCCACATATAAGGCAATCTGTCCGGAATAAAATGTTTTGAAGTTTCCATCTACGAATACATCATATTTTTTCGTATCTCCAAGATCCGTGATAGACATGACAATACCACGGACATCTGGGTTTCCGATCAGATATACAAGGCTTTTTTCTTTGATCTCATTTTCATCAACCACTTCAGGTTCTGCCTCAGCAGTCTGATCAGTCTGTGCTTCCTGCGAGAACGACGCAAAATCAACTGTTGAGGGAGACTTTACTTCATCAATCATTCGATCGACTTCATTCACAAGGCTGTCATCACAGCCTCGCTGTTCAAAAAAATCATGTAACGTTGCCAAATCAGCCAGGATAGCATCTTTGCCCGGAAGCATTGCACTGACGTGAGCCCAGTTATTTCTCACACGCATCATGTCACGGACACATTCTCTTTCCCTTGTGGGAAGAAATGCAACATTGCGCATAGCGTACCAAGACTTATCTGCAATGCGGAGCAGAGCTGCAAGGTCAAATTCTCCAAGTGTGGTGAATCCTCTCTCCCTTGCAGTCTCTCTTTGGTTATAGCTCAGCTTGTCAAGGACGCACTCTTCCCACCAATCATCTGATGTCCTCGGAAGCAGCTTACCAATCCACTCTGCCAGGACGTTGGCGGAAATATGCAAATATGTATTCATCCTGCTTACAATCTGGTCGTTATCCATCGTAAAGCTCCTATCTGTACGGTTTATTCCATAAAGAATCCATCTGTATCAAAGATGTGATCTAATTCATCGTTTGTCATGGCGTGAGACACCTTATCACGGACAGCACTCATCGCCATATCAAGCCTCTTAAAACGATTATGTCCTACGGCATCCTTAGCCATTCTGATCAACTGAATACGTCCCACTCCCGGATTCTGCCTTGCATACTCAGCAAAGCCTCTTGCCTTACCCAAGTTATCAATTCTGGTCGGATCATGCGGCTCCAGAATATCAACGACATATTCATCATCACTATCCTTACGAATGATCACGAAATCCGGATATGCCGGTTTCTGCTCTCCACCCATCTCGTATGGAATGCAAAGAGACCAAGGCTTTCTCGGAGGATTTCTCAACCAACATACAAAATCAGCCTGTCCCTGTTCTTCTACGAGAACGCCTTCTTCCCAGTTATTTAGATTAATGCGGGCCTTTCCGTGATCATCCACAAAGAGATGATCTTCATAGTCTTTGCCGTTTACTTCATGAGGCAAACTAATAGTTTCCGGCAAGCGGAAGTTATGCTTACTCACAACGTCACCATTGGAAACAATGGCATCATATTGTTTGATGAAACGATCACCCAGTCCTACTATCTTGCGGCGATAATTATCATTCATCTTATGGAATGCCTTCTCTGCATAAGCCAGAAGGCGGGCATAACAATCATCATTTGAGGCATACAGAATGACATCAATCTTATAGGCATTCGGATCATCTTCGTCATAGTAGTAATGACCGTATTTATTGCCCACGCCTTCATTTCCAAGCTTTGTTTCAGCCCTGCGGAACTGTCGGTCGATATCTATATCTGTGGTCGACATGAACATATGGACGATGTTGTCATCTACAGTTTC
>CAMEJP010000017.1 GCA_945920185.1 uncultured Eubacterium sp.
TTTTTCTAAACCTCTTCCTAAAGAGGAATTTGAAAAGCTTCTTGATACGCTTTTGTAATTGCATTGATACTTCTTGACTTCGAATAATATTTCATTTACAAATCAGGTTATGTTTGTTATAATAATAACAAGCATAACCTTTTTTTTGACAGGAGTGAAACGTTATGAAGCTGCCGGAATATATCTCAACCGGAAAAAGTAATATGACTTACTGCTCTGCTGTGATAAATGATGAACTGGCAGTAGTTTCCGGAGATGAATATTTATATAATTTTTTAGGAAAACTTATCGGTATCAGTCTGTATGATTTTATACACCCGGATTATATTGATGAATTAAAAGAGATATGCAGCAGTGTGGCTGTGGGAGAGGTATCCCGCGTTATGCTGCCTATTCTTGATGCTGCTAAAGAATACAGGTGGGTGGATATCCTTGTGTCAAATACCGGCAGAACAGTGGAAGAAGTCAGGGTTTTAGACATACAGATATACAATGTACTCAATATGGAAAATAAATATATGACATTGGCAAATGATGCCAACAAATATCGTTCGTATCTGTCAATGTATAAGAACTACTATTTTGACTATGATGTAGAGAATGACTGCTTTACCGTATTCAGATATATGAGCCTTAAGGCAACCATATTGATAAAATGCAGGCTGGAAGAATTTCACGAATGTATGCAAAAGTTTTATGAAAAAGAGGAAGACCGTAACGAGTTTGAAAAATTTTATCAGAATATAGCGGGTTCTGTTCAGAATTTTGACTGTGTTTTAAAAGCGCCTGACGTTAAAAATCACTCCGTACTTCAAAAAATTTCAATAGAAGGCAAGGTTTTATATAAGTATAATAAGCAAAGAATGGTTATAGGAATAGTCACGGTTCTCGGGGAAAGCAACGATAATCTTCCTTACTATTCTACGGCGGCAGGGAAGGATTCGGCAACGGGGCTTCTTAATAAGAGAGCGTGCAACGAGTATATAAGGGATGCGATAGCAGCCAACAATGAGAAACATTATTTGGCGGTTGTCGATATAGATAATTTTAAAAATATTAACGATACATACGGACATCTTTTCGGAGATGAAGTTATTGAAAAGATTGCCATCATTATGAGCAGCTGCCTTAACGGGCGCGGTATTGTGGGAAGATTTGGAGGCGATGAGTTTCTTATCTTTACTAACTGGATAAAAACTGAGGAACAGTTCAGAGCCGTTCTTATATCAATGCGCCAGAAAATTTTTTCGGCCTTTGAGCAAAAAGGGAAAGATATCCATATTACACTGTCGGTCGGTATCAGTCAGTTCCCTGATGACGGAAATGCCTACGAAGAACTTTTTGAAAAGGCTGACAGATGCCTTTATATAGCAAAAAACAAGGGAAAGAACAGGTACATTATATATAATCCTAAAGTCCATTCGGATGTCGTGCAGGAAGAAAAACTCATACGTGTAAAGATAAATACACTGGATAAAGCCGAGCTTTTGGCGGACATTATGCTTGAAATAAGCGAATGTATTTACGGCAGGAAGTTTCAAAACATAGTCGGAATACTGGATGGTATAAGAAAGAGTTTTGAAATAGACGGCATCAGAATATATGGCTGTGACAGGGGAGAGCCTTTATGCGTAAGCGGTGATTACGCGGCACTTCCGGATATAGCGGACTATGTTCAAAGCGGGCATTATTTAAGCCTTTTTGGCGGTAAACATTCTCTTGTGATGGGCAATATAAATCATTTTGAAAACGTGTGCAAGGAATACTACGATGCCACGTTTGCAAGCAATATCATATCAATAGCAAGCTATACCTTTAAAGACAGCAGAGAAAATGATGTATTTTTCTTTTATGATATTTTTAATCATCCGGGAAGATGGAGCGATTCGGATATAAACTATCTTCTTGCAATCAGTAAACTGCTTATAAAAGCGGTAGAGCTTATGGATGTATAACAAATGTATTCTGAGATGAGACTATTCATAAAAAACCGGTTCTTAAGCATTTGGACTCAAGAGCCGGTTAAAATTATGCCCCAAAAGCTGTTTTAGGCATCCTATTTTCTTTTTCGGTTTTTCACGCACTCGGATAATAAGTATTCAATCTGACTGTTTATGGAACGGAAATCATCTTCTGCCCAGCCTGCAAGTTCTTCCCACAGACTGGGAGACAGACGTAAAAGTATCTGTTTTTTGGCTTTTTCTTTTTCTTTTGCAGCCTTTTCTTTTTCACGGATTTCCTGTTCAAGGAGAGATATCTTTTTTAAGCGTTCTTCTAATTCAAGTTCTTTTTTGCTCAGCTCGTTATCTGTCATATGCGATACCTAGTATATGCTTCCGCTGTTTACGATAGGCTGTGCGTCCTTGTTGCCGCAAAGAACTACAAGAAGATTGCTTACCATAGCTGCTTTTCTCTCCTCGTCAAGCACGACTATCTCCTCCTCGCCAAGCTGGTCTATTGCCATTTTGACCATGCTTACGGCACCCTCAACAATTTTTTGTCTGGCGGCTATAATAGCCACAGCCTGCTGTCTCTGAAGCATGGCTGCTGCGATTTCATCAGAGTATGCAAGATTTGTTATGCGGACCTCTTTGATTTCAATGCCCGCCTCGGCTACCTTTTCCTGAAGCTCCAGTTTCATATTTTCTGCAATTTCCTGACTGCTGCCTCTAAGAGTTTTCTCGTCAGCGTCATCCTCCATAGTGTCATAAGGATATAATCTTGCATTGTTTCTTATGATTGCGTCACATTGCGTTGAGAGGTATGTCTGATAGTTGTCTACGTTGAATACGGCTTTGGTAGGATTGGATACTCTCCATATAACTGCTGCGCCGATGATTATAGGATTACCAAGAGCGTCATTAACCTTTTGTTTGCTGTTGTTAAGAGTAAGTGTCTTTGTGGATATCTTCTTACCAAAGCGTGCAGCACTTCCTGCTGCCTGCGAAGAAGCATTTTCATTTACGGTATTTACTGCTACCTGTGTAAGCGAAGTCATCATATTATCGGCAGACGGATTGTATGCCGATACAAACGGATTGATAAAATAGAAACCTGCCTTTTTGATAGTGCCGTAATATTTACCGAATATGGTATATACGCATGCTTCGTTAGGGTGTATGACTTTAAGTCCGCCAAGACATATAAGAAGTGCAACAAAAATCAGAGAAAATACAACGATTCCTGTTATGCCAAACGTCATAGCTACACCTTCAAGGCTGCCCTCGGCGGTCATAATGATACAAAGTATCATACCGGCAAGAGAGATGAGAAGTCCTGCAAGAATTCCAAGCAGTGCAACACCGCCCCTAGCCTTTGTGATTTCAAGTTCTTCAATGTTGTTTTGCAAAACGTCGTTTGTTTTATCCATAGAATAATCCTCCTGTTTGAAATAATGTTTGATATCAATTTGATATCATTATAATAACTTGTGAATTTTAAAAAGTCAACAAAAAAATAAAATGTTGCATGTAAAAATATTTACCGCCACAACGTAGCTTAAATTTTATGTCCAAGTTGCAAATTTTGCGGCAATATTGTATTATTATGTGTGAATTGAAAGGACTGAAATAACAGTATGGATAAGAACAACACATTATCAGATGACTTTACTCAGGGGGCATAGTACAAAAAATTATATCATTTATAATGCTTATAACTTCCTTACTTATGCAGTCTATGTCAGCGTTTGTGGCACTGTTTGCTTTCTTTAGGGGTAAAATTCCGACAGCGTCTGTGTACGGAATAATATTTTTTACGGTATGCTATATAATACAGAATAAGAAGCGGACTTACGCTAACGCTTCAGAATGTGAGGAAATATGAAAAACAGAAATACTAATTTTGCTGAGACTATGATATTTGCAATTTTTGGAGTTATAGGTATTGCCATGATTGTTGGAGGCATATCATTTGTGCTTGCTGCATTGCTGGGAGGTACAGATATTGTCCCTATGCTCTTTACTGCCGGTATATTGTTCTTTATGGGAATTATATTTACTGCGGTAGGCTTATTGCCTCTTATCAGGAAGAGAAAAGCGAAGAAGAAGAAAAACAGGCTTATGTCCACGGGAAAAAGGATATATGCCGTAGTTAAGGAAATATCTTACAATGTGAATTATTCGGTAAACGGCGAAAATCCTCAGATTATATACTGCTTTTATGAAGATGTATATACGGGCGAGAGTTATGAGTTTAAGAGTGAAAATATGTGGAATAATCCGGGAAGAGTCATTTCTACCGGCGAGGAGATACCTGTATTTGTCAATCCGCAGGATATGTCCGATTATTACATATGTGCAGATGATATTATGGATGGCAGAAAGGCAGATTATTAAATGCAGACAAAAAAGGTATTGTTGTTTAACATTGAAAATGCTAAGAAAATTCAGATTGAAAACGTATGTAAAAAATGCAATGCACTCTGCAAGACCATAGCCCCTGCGGACTATTCAAAGACTCTCGGAGAGCTTGTGGGTGTCCTGACTGTAAAAAAGAACGTACCTTCTTACACGGGCGGTGAACTTCCTGCAGAGATGCTAGTGTTTTCGGGCTTTACTGATAACGAGCTTGATGAATTTTTAAAGCACTACAGAGAGTCGGGGATAAGCCCTGTGGCTCTTAAGGCTGTCATAACGACTACCAATGTATTCTGGAGTGCTATTGACACATACAGGGAACTTCTAAAAGAGTCACTGTATTATAAAAGAAAATAATGTAAGTATGATAAGGAATATGAGATTGTATATTGAAAAGGTTTTGATATAGCTTCCTTTACGGGCATTTTTTGTTCCGGCGTATGCACGGTATGAGATGATGCTTGCAAGGGAAGCTATAAGTGTTCCTAAACCACCCACATTTACTCCCATAAGAAGGCTTCTTACATTTTCCGTAAAGCCCGATAAAAGTACGGCAGCAGGCACATTGCTTATAAACTGACACAGCACAATGCTGAATATAAACTCTTTTCCCTTTATAAGAGATGATATAAGATTTCTTACGGCAGCAATTCGCTGCATATTTCCCACAAATATAAAGAAAAATACGAATGTCAGAAGCAGCAGGTAGTCTATGTTTTTGAAGAGTTTTCTGTTAAAAATGAGAATTGCCAAAAATATAACGGCAAGCATAATGTAATAAGAGATTACTCTCATTACACAAAGAAGGCACACTAAAAACAGCAGAATGTAAAAAACTACGGACTTAGTGTGAGGTTTGGCGGGGTTGTCTATGTCGTTTACGGTGACAGTCTCATTTTTTATAAAAAACGTAAAGACAACGATAAGAAGCAAAGACAGTACGGTTAAGGGAAGCATGGTAATTATAAATGAAAAAAGGCTTATCTCATAGGCAGAATACAGGTATAGGTTCTGTGGATTGCCAAGAGGCGTAAGCATACTTCCGAGATTTGCCGCAATGGTTTCAAGCACTATGACAGGTATCATAAGATGTTCTTTCCCTGATGATGCGAGTATCATGATTGCAAACGGCACAAATGTAATCAGCGCCACGTCATTTGTGATAATCATACCTGAAAAGAAGCACAAAAATACAAGAATCAGTGTAAGGGTGCGTGTGCCTGAAACAAGACGAACAAGCCTTACGGCAAGATGGCTGAAAACTCCTATGTCCTTAAACCCTGCCACAACAAGCATAAGGCAGAAAAGGAGTGCAAGAACCCGGAAATCTATATAGGAAATGTATGTACTGTCAGGCCTTACAAACAGAGCTGATATAACGGCTGCCGTGCCTGCTGCGACAAGAACGGCTTCATTTTTGCAGAAAATCTTTATTTTATCAAATATATTTTTCATATGTCCTCACAATGTATGGTTGTAGTCGATAACTGAAATAATCATCTATTGATTGTAATGCTACTGTACTAATCTGTCAATATTTTACCTAAATCTTACACAGATTTCACTTCAATATGATAGTATCATTAAAAAAGAACGGTTAAAATAAATGTGTAAGAAATAAAACTTTGAATTGTGTAAATGCCGTGTAAAGGCATATGAAAGGAAAAACTTATGGAACAGGCAATTGATGTTATATTCGGTCTGGCAGGAGGTCTGGCACTGTTTTTATTCGGAATGAACAGTATGAGCGACGCACTCCAGAAGACAGCCGGAGAAAAAATGAAGCAGATATTGGGCTATCTCACAAAAAATCCTCTTATAGGTGCGCTCGCAGGTGCGCTTGTAACAGCGGTATTGCAGAGTAGCTCGGCGACCACGGTTATGGTAATAGGCTTTGTGAGTGCGGGGCTTATGACTCTGCCACAGGCTGTTTCGGTTATATTCGGTGCAAATATCGGTACAACCATGACGGCGCAGCTTCTTGCATTTAAATTAAGCGATTACATTTATCCCATAATATTCATCGGTTTTATAGCAAATTTTGTATTTAAAAATGAAAAAATAAGAAACATAGGTATGGTTATATTTTCATTCGGACTGCTGTTTGAGGGAATTGAGATAATGGGCTCTGTTATGAAACCATTGGCTGCAAGCCCTGTATTTACACGTCTTATGGCGCAGGTATCGGATATTCCCGTGCTTGGAGTGGTGCTTGGTGCAGTTATGACTCTTGTAGTGCAAAGCAGCTCCGCGACCATAGCGGTATTGCAGAATTTTGCGTCGCAGGCAGGACCGGACGGAGTTACAAGTGTCATAGGTCTTGCAGGTGCCATACCAATTCTTCTTGGCGATAATATAGGAACAACTATAACGGCACTTCTTGCCTCAATAGGACAGTCAAAGAATGCAAAGAGAACAGCACTTGCCCACAGTATATTTAACATATCGGGAAGTATTGTGTTTTTGTTTATTATACCGGTATTTACCAAATTTGTGCAGTTTATTTCTCCAAAGGGAAATGAACTTGACATCATCTCAAGACAGATTGCAAACGCCCATACCAGCTTCAATATAGTGTGTGCCATTATCTGGCTTCCGCTTGTGCCGCTTATGGTTAAAATGGTAACATTTATCATACGGGGAAAAGACGGTCAGGAAGAGTCAAATGCCATGGGAAAGCCGCATTTTCTCGATGAAAATGTTATTTCGCAGCCTAGTGCCGCACTATGCCTTGTGTCTGAGGAAATGTCAAGGAGCGTTACGGATACGGATGACCTTATAAATTATGCCAAGGAAGCGTTAGTTGGAAAAGCACCTGATGAGGCGATTGCGAATTTTGACAGGGCTTATGAAAATGCAAGAGGAATACAAAAGAACGTTGAGAAGTACATTACTCAGATGCTTTCAAGCGGAAATCTGACAAATGCACAGTCGGAGCAGACGACGGGAATGCTATTTGTAAATAACAATCTTTTAAGAATATCGGACAGATGTAATGAGATTACCGATGTGACCAAAAGACTTCGTAAGGAAGGCTTAAGCCTCTCAAACGAAGCGGCAGGAGAGCTTGAGGTATGCTTTCAGATATCCTTCAGAATGTTCAATGATGCAGTCGAGGCGGTAAGAACAGGCAACAAGGCAAAGCTGTCAGATGTACTTAAGGGAAAGGACTATATGAGAAAGGCGCAAAAGCAATTCAATAAGGCTCATATTGCACGAGTAAAGGAGCAGGTATGCAAGGCTTCCATGACCGCTGATTACGCGAGCATTCTCTACGGACTGGACAGAATTGTGGATAACTGCGTGGCAATAGCGGAAGAGGCTGCTGATTAGGAAAGTAAATATTGATATTTATGGAACTTTTATATATAATATAATTCAAAAAGTTCCCTGAATGAAGAAACAAAACGAGTACGGTTATTCTGAAATTAGCGTATAATCACGTTAATAAGCCGGCACTTCGGAATGAGAGGTAATTATGCAGCCATATGTACATCAGGTACAATATTATGAAACGGACAAGATGCAGATAACGCATCACTCAAATTACATAAGATTTATGGAGGAAGCGAGAGTCAGCTTTATGGAGCAGACCGGCTTCGGATACAAGGCTATGGAAGATGGAGGAGTGGTTTCCCCTGTGATAAGCATAAGCTGTGAATATCGCAAAAGCACTACCTTCGGTGATAATATCATCATAGATATCAAGGTTCTTAAACTTAACGGTGTGAAATTGGAACTTGGATATACCATGACATGTGACGGACAGGTAGTATGCAATGCCACAAGCGGACACTGTTTTCTTGACAGCGAAGGAAAGCTTGTGAATATAAAAAAGACACTGCCGGAATTTTATGCGGCACTGGAAGCGCTGATGAAAGAAAGCGAAATGTAATCTCAACCATAATCAATCCCCCTTTCACTTATCATAAATATTCTGATATATGAAAGGGGGATTTTTGTTGGTTATTCTGTTCTCAGTGCTGTCACAGGATCCTTTCTGGCAGCCTTCTTTGAAGGAATAAGTCCGCCGATAAGGGTAAGAATGACGCTTAATATAATCAATATTAAAGCTCCTACAGGGGGTAGTGCTGCATTTATGTCAGTAGTGCCTGCAAGCGAGTGAATCAGTGCGTTTGCCGGAAGGAGAATAAGCAGTGTTATGCCAATGCCCATAAGTCCCGAACATAAACCTACGATAAAGGTTTCTGCATTGAATACCTGAGAAATATTTCTCTTTGAAGCACCGATTGCGCGGAGAATACCGATTTCCTTAGTACGTTCAAGCACGGAAATATATGTTATAATACCAATCATTATTGATGATACTACAAGTGATACCGATACAAAGGCTATCAGCACGTATGATATGACATCTATTATTGTGGTTACTGATGACATAAGGAGTGCGACATAGTCAGTGTACATAATCTGGTCTTCTTCGTTCACAGTCTTGTTATATTCTTTGATGCATTCTGAAATCTTATCCTTGTCCTCAAAGGTGTCAGCGTAAATGTTGATTCCCGAAGGAGCGTCATAGCTGATTACGCCGAAGGAAGAAAGGTTGTCCTCATATGTTCCTGAAGATATGTAATTGTCATAGATTGATAAAAGAGTGCTGTCCTCAGGCTGTTGCATAAATGAATCAAACATAGCGGCAAGCTCTGCTTCCCCGAGTTCGGCATACTTTGCTGCAGCCTCTGTGTCACCCATAGTCATCATTGTGAGCATATCCTTACACATGGATGCCTTTTCGGAAATTCCCATATTTGCAAGGAATTTTTTTGCGTCTTCAATTTTTGTGGCATTGTCAGAAGCACCAAAGCGCATACCGTTTATGACATTTACATTAGGGTTTGCAAGCTGTGCCTTTACGATGTCGCTGTCGCCGGTGTAATCTATAATGTAATCGGTAAGAAGCTTAGTATATCCGAAAACGCTGTTTATGTATAATCCTTCAGCATCTTTAGCAGGTCTTATTATACCTGATACCTTGAGCTTTACGGCATTTTTCATTATATTTTCCATGGCGATGTAGTTGTCGCCTGCATATGTATAGGTTCCGTTTGAATTTTTTGTGTATCTGTCGCAGGCAGGCACAAGATAAAGCTCCATATTTGAGATTTCCTCATAGCTGTAAGAAGCATTAGGAATTTCTACCTCTTCACCCGCAAGAATCTTATTCGTGAGTTCACGGTATTCTTTTGTAGGGAGTAGACCCAGTTCATAGAGAGTTTCGGTGTCTATCTCGTTATTGCTGTTTAATACAAGGACAATTTCGTTGTATTTTTCAGGCCATGAACCATATATCAAATCGTAATTTTTCTTTAAATTAGGATTGATAAGTTCGCCGTTTTGTCCAGAGGTTATCTCTGAAAAATTCTCGTTTGAACGAGTACCAATCAGTGATGACATACTTCCCATCATTGAGGAACCGTTCTGTCTTAATTCAGACAGCGAGCTTCCGTCGGTATTGACGAATGTACCGTCTTTGTCATGGGTATATACACCAAACTGTGTATCATAAGAGTAAATGATACCGTTTTCACCGATATATTTATGTATTTCACTGTCAGGGTCATCAAGGTATTTCTTGAATTTTGTAAGATTATTTTCGGTGATGCTTGTAGTAAGTGAAGATGCCATTTCAAACTGCATACCGTTTGAATATACTGCGTCCAGCTTATGAGCTTCACCTGCACTATGTGCTTCCTGACCGGTAGAGATAAAAGCACTTAAATCCATTGCTTCATCCTGAATGGAAATAGGATATGAAGTCATGGTGTCCTTCTGGATATCATTTATGTAATTGTTTACACCTGTTGAAATGGAAAGTATCAGGGCTATTCCTATAATACCTATGGAACCTGCAAATGCTGTCAGCAGAGTTCTTGCTTTCTTTGTCCGTAAGTTATTAAAACTCAGGGAAAGTGCCGTAAATACGGACATAGATGATTTTCCCATATTTTTATGCTTAGGCGGTTCAAGGACTTTTGTATCTACTTCAAAAGGATTTGAGTCGTCAAGAATTTTTCCGTCACGAAGGCGTACTATTCTGTTTGCGTACTGCTCGGCAAGCTCAGGGTTGTGTGTGACCATAACAACAAGTCTGTCCTTTGCGACCTCCTTTAAAAGCTCCATGACCTGAACGGAGGTATCTGTATCAAGAGCACCGGTAGGTTCGTCTGCAAGCAGGATATCAGGATTGTTTACAAGTGCACGTGCTATGGCTACACGCTGCATCTGACCGCCTGACATCTGGTTTGGCTTCTTGTGAAGCTGTTCTCCGAGACCTACCTTCTCCAAAGCTTCCTTTGCACGGTTTCTTCTTTCTGATTTTGATATTCCGGATATAGTCAGTGCCAGTTCAACATTTGAAAGTATTGTCTGATGAGGTATAAGGTTGTAGCTTTGGAATACAAAACCTATGGTGTGGTTTCTGTACGAATCCCAATCTCTGTCGTTATATTTTTTGGTAGATATTCCGTTGATTATAAGGTCACCGCTGTCATAACGGTCAAGACCGCCTATAATGTTAAGCAGGGTAGTCTTGCCGGAACCGCTCGGACCTAAAATGGCAACAAATTCGTTGTCTCGAAGGTTAAGATTGACATCGTTAAGAGCAGTCTGAACCAAATCACCGGTAGTGTACTTTTTGTTAATCCCTTGAATTTGCAGCATATACCTTTCCTTCCTTTTATTTAAAATATGATAGCTTGTATTATATATTTTGATATTAAAAATATCAAGCGATATATCAATATATGGAAAAAATTCGCAGAAAGTTCACAAATTCCATTTGCAGGAAAAATAAAATTTGTGATAAAATGTACATCATAGTAAGCAATAGAATAATTAAGTGCGGCAACCGTAAAAGCCGCAGGAATGTGAGGAATTATGGACAAATATAAACCGGCAGTAAAAAAATATCTGTACTGCTTTATTTTAGGACCGTTTTTTATGGTGCTTGAGGCGTGCGGTGAGTTTATACTTCCGTATCTTAATGCTAACATTATCAATAAAGGCGCGGCAACCGGTGATGTGGAATATATTCTCGAAAACGGAGCATATATGCTTTTAATGGCGGCATTTATGCTGTTAGCCGGCGTGCTTGGAGCACATTTTGCAATAAAAGGTTCGGCAAATCTTGCCAAAGATGTCAGACGTCAGACATTTGTTAAAGTTCAGGAATATTCCTTTGCAAATATTGATAAATTTTCTACAGGTTCTCTGATAACAAGAATCACAAATGATATTACACAGATACAATCCTTTACGCAGACGCTGCTTCGAGGTGTCTTCAGAAGCCCTGTCATGCTTATCGGAGCGGTATGTATGTCTTTTGCACTTAACAGAAGGCTTGCCATGGTCATATGTATAGTAGTACCGGTTCTTGCTGCATGCATTGCACTGATCATAAAGATTGCTTCGCCGCGTTATACCGTAATGCAGCAAAAAATTGATGCACTTAACAACAACATAAATGAAACCATAACAAATGAACGTGTAATAAAATCTTTTGTGCGTGAAGATTATGAAAAAGAAAAATTTGCCTCAGTCAATGACAATCTTATGGAAAAGAGTGTAAAAGCACTTAAGATGATGATACTCTTACAGCCTGTGTCGGCTCTTGCCATAAATGTGACTACTCTCTGTGTGGTGTGGATTGCAGGAAAGCAGATTATGGTGGGAAGTATGGAAATCGGTACGCTTACTGCGTTTATCACATATTTGTCGCAGGTATTGACGGCACTTAATTTCCTTGCAAATATATTTCTTCAGGGAACAAGGGCGGCAGCTTCAGACAGGCGTATATCTGAGGTTCTGAAAGAAAAGGTGGATATAAATGATGACAATGCCAAATCTAAGGACGCAGTGGTGACACGCGGAGATATAGAGTTTAAAAATGTATCCTTCAGATATTTTAAAAATACTGCCCAAAATATTTTAAAAGACATAAGTTTTAAGATAAACGGCGGAGAATATATATGTATTCTCGGCTCAACAGGCAGCGGAAAGACTACTTTGATTTCTCTTATTTCAAGGCTGTATGACGTGGATGAGGGAGCTGTGCTTGTAGACGGTGTTGACGTGCGGGATATGTCTCTTATTCATCTGCGTGAGAAAGTATCGGTGGTTCTTCAGAAAAACACATTGTTTTCAGGCACCATTGCTGAAAATCTCCGTTGGGGAAATGAAAATGCCTCTGACGAAGAACTTAAGAAGGCTTGTAAGATAGCACAGGCAAGTGAATTTGTGGACAGCTTTAAGGACGGATATGAAACGGAACTTGAGCAAGGAGGTGCTAACCTGTCAGGAGGTCAGAGACAGAGGCTTTGTATAGCAAGAGCTCTTGTAAAACAGCCTAAAATTCTCATTCTCGATGACTCGACAAGTGCTGTTGATACTGCCACTGATGCCCGCATCAGAAAAGCATTCAGGGAAGAACTTAAAGGTATGACAAAGATTGTGATAACACAGCGTATAAGTTCCTGCTTTGACGCGGATAAAATAATTGTGCTTGATGAAGGAAGAATAGCGGGCATCGGAAATCATGAAACGCTTATAAAATCGTGTGTTCCGTATCAGGAAATATACTATTCACAGAAGGATGGCAAAGAGAAATCGCATTCGCAAATTTCTCTTTGCCCCGTGGCGAACGCTTAGAAACGGAGAATAGAATGAACGAAGAAAGAGCAAGAAGATTACAGGAAAAATATAACAAAGCCGGAGATGTAAAGACGAGCCAGAAAAAGGAAATAAATCTCGGTCCCGGAGCTAACAGAGGCAGGGCTATGACTCAGGCGGGCAAGCCGAAAAATATGATGAAGACCATAGGAAGATTGTCAGGGTATCTCGGAAGTGAGAGAAAGCTTATTATCCTTGCGGCATTCTGCTCCGTGATTTTTACGGTGTCATCACTGGCAGCTTCATACATGTTAAGACCTATAATTAACAGATATATTTATTATGAGGCGGCAGATAAAAATCTGTCAGGGAGACTTGGCGGACTTTTTGCGGCACTTGCCGTGCTTGCCTCGGTATATCTGATATCCGTATTCAGCCAGTGGCTTTTAAGCAGAATTATGCTTACAGTGTCACAGCGCTCTTTAAGGCGTATGAGAAGGGAACTTTTTGATAAGCTTCAAGGTCTTCCGCTCAGATATTTTGACAACAATTCTACCGGTGATATAATGAGCCGCTTCACAAATGACATAGATACCGTGGGAGAAATGCTTAATACCACGCTTATTCAGATAATATCGGGAACTTTAACCATAATCGGAACGATAATTCTTATGCTGTATACTAATGTAATCCTTGGTGCCGTAACAATAATTATGACGCCTGTACTTACCTATGTTAGTAAATTCATTGTCAAAAAGGGAAGGGGAGCATACAAGGAGCAGCAGAAAAACCTTGGACGCTTAAACGGATTTGCACAGGAAATTATTACAGGACAGAAGGTTGTAAAGGTGTTTGGTCATGAGGAGATAGCCATAGATGAATTTGAATATCTCAATGAGGAACTCTGCAAATCACAGATAAAGGCTCAGTTTCGTTCAGGTATAATGGGACCCGTAACCCATCAGCTCTGCAATATGACATATGCAATTACTGCCTGTGTCGGAGCACTCTTAGTCGTAAAATGTGGATTTGACATAGGCGGTCTCACTGTTTCGGTCAACTATACAAGACAGTTTAACAGACCGATAAATGAGATATCAATGCAGATGAATACCGTATTTGCAGCTCTTGCGGGTGCGGAGCGTGTGTTTGAGGTTATGGACCTTGAAACTGAAACAGAGGAAACGGAAACTGTAAAGGTTGATAAACTTACGGGAAATATAGTTGTGGACCATGTGAATTTCGGTTACACAAAAGATGTAACGGTGTTACATGACATTTCCCTGTTTGCAAAGCCGGGTCAGAAAATCGCATTTGTAGGCTCAACGGGAGCAGGAAAGACTACGGTTACCAACCTTTTCTGAAGATTTTACGATATCAGCGAGGGAACCATAACGATAGACGGAATACCTATTGAAAAGCTGGACAGAGGCTTCCTGAGAAGAAATATAGCCATGGTTTTGCAGGATACTCATCTTTTTACCGGAACTGTCATGGAAAATATCAGATACGGCAGACTTGACGCTACTGACGAAGAAGTAATAAATGCCGCTAAACTTGCTTCTGCACATTCATTTATTATGAATCTTGAAGATGGGTATGACACGGTGCTTATGCAGGACGGAGCAAATCTGTCGCAGGGACAGAGGCAGCTTCTTAACATAGCACGAGCCGCCATATCCAATGCACCTATTCTTATACTTGACGAGGCAACCAGTTCTGTCGATACACGAACCGAGAAGCATATAGAGAAAGGTATGGATGCCATAATGAAGAACAGAACTACATTTGTCATAGCACACCGTCTTTCTACCGTGCGTTCGGCAAATGCCATAATGGTTCTTGAGAAGGGCCGCATAATAGAGCGCGGAAGCCATGAAGAACTGCTTTCGCTTGGCGGACGTTACGCAGACCTGTATAATGAGATAGTAGAATTAGACTAAATTTTGAAAAAGAAATGAGGAAGAAATATGAATCCGGCAGCTTTAATGAAAATAATGAAGGCTAAGAACGAGTTTGCATCCAATCATCCTAAATTTGTGTCATTCCTTAAGGCAGTACTTGGAAAGGGAATAGAAGAGGGTACTGTTATAGAGATAACGGTTACGCCTCCGAACGGTTCACCCGTGACAACAAACATAAAAGTAAAACAGTCGGATTTGGAATTGTTTAACGAACTCAAAAACATGAAATAGGAATGGAGATTATTATGAGATACGCTTGCCCATGCTGCGGCTTTTTAACATATAAGGAAAAGCCCGGTGATACATATTACATATGCCCTGTGTGTTTTTGGGAGGATGACGGATGGCAGTTCTTAAATCCTGAGTCAGGGCAGGGCGCCAATAAAGTCAGCCTTTTGGATGCTAAGAAAAATTTTAAAAATTACAAAGCCTGTGAGGAGCGTTTTGTAAAGTATGTAAGAGAACCACTTGAGGAAGAGAAAAAAAGATAAGGAAATTATATTGTTCACACGTATAATAAGTGAAAAGTACTTTTGAACATACATTTCGGAATGGAGAATATAATGGAAAATGGTGAAGAAAGCTACCGCCGTTTCCTGAACGGAGATGAAAGCGGTTTTGAAGATGTAGTAAAGCTGTACAGAAGCAGTCTTGAGCTTTTTATTAACCGATATGTGAACAATATATATGTGGCACAGGATTTGGCTGTTGATACTTTTGTGTATCTTATAACTCACAGTAAAAAGTATAATTTTTCCACTCCCTTAAAGACGTATCTTTTTATGATAGGAAGATGCAGGGCGTTGGATTATATAAGGCATAAAAACAGAATAAGAGTTGAAAGCGTGGAGGCTCTCGGGGAAGAAAAGGAAAATATGCTTTCCGATACCGAAAATCTTGAAAACAGATATATTGCAAGCGAGCAAAGGAAAACCTTGTATAAGGCTTTGAAGAAGCTGCCGCAGGATATGCAGGTCGCAGTGTGGCTTGTTTTCTTTGAGGAACTTTCATATGAGTCTGCGGCAAAGGTTATGAAAAAGAATAAAAAGCAGGTGGACAATCTTTTGTATCGAGCTAAAAAGGAACTTAAGGACATTTTGAAAAAGGAGGGAATTGATAGCTATGATGCTTAATGACAAGGCTTTTATCGATGAAATATATAAAAGGCGCAAGCTTGTTTTAGCTAAGGAAAAGAGAAAAAAAGAAACTTTGCTTATGCTTATACCGGTGGCGGTTTGCATGTTTGCCGTGTGTTTTATAGTATTACCGCTTATGAGTCAGAAGCCAAAGCCGGCTTCAAATCCGGATAAAAACCCAATGTATGTGGGAGAAAATTCCGGAAATACGACGGACGACGGTGAGATAACTAATGACGGAATTAAAGACAAAGAATACGGAATGCCGGGAAATTCTTCGGAATTGCCCGAGAGTCTGACACTGCCCGTCAGTATGTGTGTGGATATGATTGAACCTACGGAAGATGATATGGAAAAAATATCAACTGATTTTGTGGACAGGGAATACATTGCTCCGATAGTAGAGTATATTGCGAATATGACTTTTAAGGATGCACCGGCGGACGCTGCCTTTGATGAAATTTTTGAATCCTCATATACTTTCATATTTAATTATGAAGACAGAACCGTAAAATACACATTTGTGAATAAAGAGCGTCTTGAGATTGACGGACAGGTAAT
This sequence comes from uncultured Eubacterium sp., assembly GCA_945920185.1. Lineage (GTDB taxonomy): Bacteria > Bacillota > Clostridia > Lachnospirales > Lachnospiraceae > CAMEJP01. The sequence goes on from CAMEJP010000017.1 coordinate 16,648, forward strand.
ATACCTTACTGATGAAAAAGAAGTTATGGATTTAAAACAGCTTGTTATAGAGCTGATAACATTTCATCAGTATAGCAACAGGTAAATGTGTTTAAGTAATTGGAATGGAGATAGTGTAAAAAATCACACTGATGTGCTGATTTTTTACACGGCTATTTGTGTCGGAGCGTCACAAATAGCTTTGATGGCAGAAGAGAAATCGCATTCGCGAATTTCTCTTCGCCCCGTCGTTTACGCTCCGGAATGGAGATGATTTTATGACAAGAAAATTGATAACTTCACTGCTTGCGGTAGGATTATGTCTTGCTCTTACCGGATGCGGTATGATGGAAAAAATATTTCCCGTGAAAAAAGCTGAAATTGAAGTACAAAATAAAGAAAAATATGAGATTGTAAAAACTGAAAAATATAAAATAGCTGCCATTGAACTGACGGCAGACGTAAATACAAAAAAGACATATGAAAGACAGCCGGACGAAGCTTTCAAAAAGGCATATCAGGAATTTGCCGTAAATATGTTTAAGGAAACAGTAAGCAGGGAGCAAAACAGCCTGATATCACCGTATTCAATGATTATGGCTTTGGCGATGACGGCAAACGGAGCAAATGCTGATACTTTATCGGAAATGGAAAATGTACTGGGTGGCGGTATGAGTATAGATTCACTGAACGAATATCTTTACTGTCTGCAAAAAACTTCAAATAAAGATTCGGGTTTTAAATCGGCTCAGTCATTGTGGATAAAAAAGAACTCCGTAAAAGTAAATGACAGTTTTCTTGAGAATGTTAAGTCCTGCTATGATTCGCAGGTTTATGAGGCGGCATTTGACGGTGGGACGGTGTCTGATATCAACAACTGGGTAAACCGTAGTACCGACGGAATGATAAAGGAACTGATAAAAGAGATAGGCACGGACAGCTTTATGTATATAATAAATGCCCTGTGCTTTGAGAAAAAATGGGATGACCCATATATGGATTATCAGGTAAAAAAAGACAAATTTACAAGTATTGACGGCAAAAGTCAGGATGTTAACATGATGAATTCAACGGAGTATCACTATATAGAAGGCGACGGAGTGAAAGGCTTTAAAAAACCGTATGAAGCTGATGAGAACGGCAAAAGGTACAACTTTGTGGCACTTCTTCCGGATGATTTTGATGAGTTTGTTGATAACCTTACCGCTGATAAGCTTATGGCATTACTTACGAATAATATACACACTACGGTATATGCGGGACTGCCTAAATTTTCGTATGATTACAGCCTGAGCGTAAAACAGTCGCTTATAAACATGGGAATGGAGAATGCATTCCTTCCTTCGGCTGATTTTTCAAAAATGTCTGATGAAAAGGAAATATTTATAGGAGATGTAATTCACAAGACATATATAGATGTAAGTGAGAGCGGCACTAAGGCTGCTGCGGTTACTGCCGTTGAAATGGATTGTGGCTCGACAATGCCTGAAGAGCCAAAGAAAGTGTATCTGAATAAACCGTTTATATATATGATTGTGGATAGTCAGACTAATATCCCGATATTCATGGGAGCGGTGATTGAAATAAAATAACTTGCCATTCTTGACAAAATGATGTAATATATAGAGGTTACTAAGAATGTATATATCATTAAAGGGAATTGGATGGCAAATATGAAAGGTAAATTTTTAAAAAGTCCTAAAGTGAAAAAAGGGCTTGGAATATCACTTGCGGTTTTACTGTGTGCTCTCCCTATTATTTTAATGGTGTTTTTCCTGTCGGGTATTAAAGGCGGAAAATCTTCCGTGGATAACACGGCTACCGACAAAACAAATAAAAGTACCTTAAAAGAAGTAGCGAGCAAAAATGAAAACGCTTCGACCGGAAATGAAGAACAGTCGGAAACGTCTACAACAGATGACCGATATGTGGTAAGCGATGGTCAGGAGGCTATACAGAGCAGACCTACTGCAAATTATTCCGGAGCGGATGAAACGGATGAGTTTTTCTCGGATGCCGTATTTGTGGGAGATTCAATAACTGTCGGATGGTCCTTGTATGTGAATAACAAGGGAAACGGCTTCTTTGGCAATCCTAAATTTTTGGCTAAAGTGGGATATTCTTCACATTCGGCACTGTCGGCATACTATGAGCATCCGTCGTATCTTGGTACAAGTGATTACATTTACAAATCCATTGCAAAAATGGATGTGTCAAAGGTATTTATCTCTTTCGGACTGAATGATGCGCTTTCTAATCCGCAGGCGGTATTGAGTGATTATGAGCGTGTGATTAACCTTATACTCAGATATTCACCGGATGTTAAAATTTATGTTATAAGCACTACATATGTAGTCAAGGGTTCTGAGAGAGGATATGTCACAAGTGCAAATGTACGCGAGTACAACAAGCTTGTAAAAGCGTTTTGTGAAGAAAATGATTACACTTATGTGGATGTTTCGTCATATCTTGTAACTACGGACGGGTATCTTCCGAGAGCATACAGCACAGACGGTTATGTGCATCTTAATGCACAGGCGTATTCCATATGGGAAATTGTTCTCAGAAATCTGGCTCAGGTAGAGATAAATGTAGCTGAAGGCAAGAAGACGAACTCAAGTCAACTGGCGACATTACCTGCACCTGTAAAGGAAACGGGAGGATATGTAACCCCTACGGAAAGTCAGAGTGAAACCAAAACAGCTTCTCAAACTTCAACGGGAACACAAAGTACCGAGAAGACAAATGCAACGGTAAGCCAATCGTCACAGTCTGCATCTACGACAGGCAAAAATAATGAGACTGCTTCAAAGACATCTTCTGAAAGTGAAACAGATACAAAAGAAAATAACACTGACGCTAATTCAGCCACGGCTGCTTCTTCAAATAAGGAAGAACCTACCGTGCAGTCTGCTGAGAGCACAGGAAGAAATTAAATTTATCAAATAAAAATGGGCTGAGTCTTTACCGACTCAGCCCGTTTTCCGTATAAGCAAATAACTATACCATTACATCAATTACATCACAGCCCTTTGCTATTTCTTTTACTTTGTTAATCTCTACAAGGAAAGACTGAAGCTCTGCATAAATTCCGTTGAATATGGCAAGTGCTTCCGGCTTCTTTCCTGCGTTTGTGGCATTCCAACACTCTATAGCTTTCTTATGTATCATATCATGATGATAGAGCATCTTCTTATATGGTTCTGAACCTGTAAGTCGTGTATCTGTCTGCCTTGCAGCCCATTTACCGAGCTTGCATTCATTTGCCTGCTGGATTCTTGGAAGAACCTCATAACCCTGAAGGCTGTTGTACTGACGCCATGAGAAGATAAGGTGGTCAATCTCGAATACTCTGATCCAGTCATCCTTAGTAAGGCTTGAAAGACCTCGTGCCATATCACTTCGTATATTGTCGACTGAACGGCTGATGCGGTGCATAAGTCCTCCGGTCTTCATACAGTCATCAAGCAGAATGTTGTAGGCGTCTGAAAGATTGTTGATACCCTCAACAAAGGAGTTGGTGGCAACGCTCTGTGTCTCAACTGAATCATAAATGCTGCTGATTTCATCGTTGATAACGGAAATTTCTTCGGAAATCTTAATTATGTCGTCAACGGAATTAGCAACCATATCATTTCCTGTTACAATCTTCTTTGAAGTTATATCGATGGTGTTAACAAGTTCAGCCATACCTTCCTGAAGCTCGGTAACATACTTTACAACGTCTTCCGTAGAAGCGGATGTATTGTTTGAAAGCTCCTTAACCTCATTTGCAACTACGGCAAAGCCTTTACCGGCTTCACCTGCACGGGCAGCCTCGATGGAAGCGTTAAGTGCAAGAAGACCGCTCTGCTTTGCAATGGATTTTACAATGGAGATAATCTCGTTAATCTGCTCAGTCTTTTCTCTGAATGACAGAATCATCTGATTGATTGTCTTCATGGACTCTGTGGCTTCGCTTACATACTCGATACTCTGCTTCATATTGTCGCAGCTTCGCTTAGCCGTCTCGGTAGCTTCGTTTGTGTTTGCGATAATATTTTCAACGGCACCGGATATATTATTGATAGCGTCGCCAAGAGACTGGCTGGATTCGCTCATACCCTTGATGGATTCGGTCTGGGATTCTACCTGCTCAATCATATCCTTAATGCATTCACTGTTTCCGATGATTTCCATAGAATCATTAAGGCGCATGGTATATACATTTGTTGATTTTTTGAATCCTTTAATCATTTTGTTAAATGTATCGCCTATATTAGGGTCATTGAACACAGATGTATCGACAGGTGTGATATCTCCCTCTACGATACGGTTCATAGCTTCAAGGAGAGTGTCCAAATCTGCCTTAACAGGTGTGACTGTATTGGATTTCTTAAATAACATATAAAACACCTCGCTGATATGTATTTTAACTTGTACAAATATTGTAACATTTTGCGATAGAAAAAGCAAATGAAATATGATATTATTGTGCTGTAAAAACAGATTTTTTGCTCATATTACTGTTGTGGTATTGTTTGTCGTCGGTAACATCGCAAAGGAACCAGTCTTCCGGAGTGTAGGCGAGAGCTTCTTCTACGGAAGAAAATTCTACTTCGGCGATAACTGTTCCGTCAAATACGCCTTCAAAGATGTCAAGCTCTATGGTGTAACCTGACGTTGCAGGTATTTCGTAACGTTTTTTTGTAATGATATTGCCGTCGGCTTTGGACAGAAGATGCTCGTAACTTTCCTTTGTGAGAGGAAGATTATACTCTTCGCGCGCCATTTTTCCTGAACCTTTGTAGGTCAGATAATAATCGTCGTTATCCTTTCTTACGCGTACTACCGGTTTTGTGGACAGATATCCCTGTTCGATGTGTCTGCACGGATATGAAGAAAGGTTGTCAGGAATTGATTTTACTAAAAATTTGCGTTCTATTTCCATATGTACCTCACGTTCTGAAGCGTTAATGCAGACCTGACACAAAATCATACTTTGACGCCGGCATGCAGTAACAGCTCTTTATGCAGGTATTATACCACAAATGACACAAAAAATGAACAATAATAGAATGGAGAATATAAAAATATGAAAAAAGTTATTACATTTTTAGCGGATGGATTTGAAACGGTTGAAGCACTTACGGTAGTTGACGTACTGAGACGTGCAAATGTATGTGTGGATACGGTGTCTGTCATGGAGGATGAGTATGTGACCACTGCTCAAAACATATTGATTAAAGCTGACAGGCTTTTGTGCGATGTAGATATATCTGATTATGATATGATATTTTTGCCGGGAGGCGGCGGTTATAAGCATTTGCTGGAAAATGAAACCGTTATGTCAGGCGTGGAGAACTTTGTGAAAAACGGTAAGCTTGTTTCTGCCATATGCGCTGCTCCGTCAATACTCGGAAGAATGGGACTGTTAGAAGGAAAGAATGCCACATGCTTTCCAGGCTTTGAAAAATACATGCTTGGTGCAAATGTGACAGGAGCACCTGTTGTTACTGACGGAAATATAATAACGGGAAAAGGAATGGGAGTGAGCACGGCGTTTGCCCTTGCCGTACTTTCATCACTTTGCGGAAGCGATATTGCTGACGAAATAGGAAAACAAATTCAATTTTTTTAATGCCACATCTTACCATAATAAAAAAGTTGCCTCAGCACATAATAAGATTACGGTAAGCACAAAGCTTATCAGAAAAAAATATGGAGGTGACTTTTATGTCAGGTAACAGCTCAAACAAGATTTCTGTTCCACAGTCAAAGGCTGCAATGGACAGATTCAAAATGGAAGTAGCTTCAGAAATCGGTGTTCCTTTAAAGGAAGGCTATAACGGTGACTTAACAAGCGCACAGGCTGGTTCAATCGGCGGCGAAATGGTTAAGAAAATGATTAAGAGCCAGGAGGAGCAGATGGCAGGAAGACAGTAGTAGTCTGTGCCTAAGCCAAGCTTCTTAGCAATGAAAGCAAAAGCTGCTGCGGAAATTCTCCGCGGCAGCTTTTTAAGTTTGAAATGATATAATCAGAATCCTTCGGCATGGCGCTGTTTTCTGAGCTCAATACGTTTTTGTGCTGCTTCCCATTCGGCTTCTTCTGAAACGTTTGTGAGTCTCAATCTCGGAACTCTTTTTGGCTTTTCGTTTTCATCTATCGCTACCATGGTAAGAAATGCCCTGTTGATAGGGTGCCGGTCCCCGTGAAGATTTTCCACATATGTGTCCACTCTTACCTCCATAGAAGTATTGCCTACATATGTCAGGTATCCGATGAGAACTATGGTGTCATTGACATGAGCACCTTCCTTGAACTGAAGATTGTCTATGGCTGCCGTGATGGCAATGGACTCGGAGTGACGTTTAGCGACTATTCCGGCAACCTCGTCTATCCAGGCGAGAAGCTGACCGCCAAAAAGCCTGCCGAAGCCGTTTATGTGGGTGGGCATAAGCAGATGAATCTGTTCTACTTTTGAATCATTTATGGTTTTGGTAATTTCTTCTTCCATTTTCAAAATCCTTTCGTATATCTTTTTAAATAGTATTGTCCTGATTTACTGTCAGCATACCACAAAAACATTTATAAAAAAACACTTGGAATAATTGAAATACTGTGATATAATATCATAGACTTGCGTTTAATATGTGGCGTAAGAACAGCTATGTAACTAATAGATATAGTTAATATACATTTATCTTAAGGAGGAAATTATGAATTTTAAAGTAGAGAATCTCGAAGAAAAGAATATGGTTAAGCTTATAATCGAGGCATCTGATGAAGAATTTGAGAAAGGTATTCAGGCTGCTTATATAAAGAACAGAAGTAAGATTGCGATACCTGGTTTCAGAAAAGGTAAAGCACCAAGAAATATAATCGAGAAGATGTATGGCAAGGAAGTATTCTTTGAAGACGGCGCTAACGAGATTGTCGGAGAACTTTATGAGAAGGCAGCAAAGGAAAGCGGTCTTGATATAGTATCACAGCCTAGCATTGAGGCTGTTACACTTGAGGCAGGAAAGCCGTTTGTATTCTCAGCAGAGATTGCTGTTAAGCCTGAGGTTACTCTTGGCGAGTACAAGGGAATTGAAGTTGAGAAGACAGAAGTTTATGTTACCGATGATGACGTAAATGAAGAGATTGACAAGACAAGAAAGCAGAATTCAAGAACAGTTACCGTTGAGGACAGACCGGTAGCAGACGGCGATACGGCTATCATTGATTTTGAGGGCTTTGTTGACGGCGTGGCATTTGCAGGCGGAAAGGGCGAGAATTACTCACTTGTTATCGGCTCACATTCATTTATCGATACATTTGAGGAGCAGCTTATCGGCAAGAACATTGGTGAGGAAGTTGAAGTTAATGTTACATTCCCTGAGGACTATCATGCAGAGGAACTCAAGGGCAAGCCTGCCATGTTTAAGGTAACTGTTAAGGAAATCAAGGTTGAGGAGCTTCCTGAGCTTGATGACGAGTTTGCTTCAGAAGTATCTGATTTTGAGACATTGGCTGAGTACAAGGAAGATGTTGCAAAGACAATCAGAGAGAGAAAAGAAACAGAAGCTAAGAATGCTAAAGAAGACAAGGTTATGAATAAGATTGTAGAGAATGCTGCAATGGATATTCCGGAAGCCATGATAAATACACAGGTAAGACAGATGACAGAGGAGTTCGCACAGAGACTTCAGATGCAGGGCTTATCTATGGAACAGTATATGCAGTTTACAGGTCTTACACCGGCTAAGATTTTAGAGGAAATGAAGCCGCAGGCTCTTACAAGAATTAAGTCAAGACTTGTTCTTGAGGCTGTTGCTAAGGCAGAGAACATCACAATTTCTGACGAAGAGGTTGAGAAGGAACTTGCTGATATGGCAGCTAATTACAAGATGGAGCTTGATAAGGTTAAGAAAATCATGGGCGAGGAAGAAATTGAAGCCATGAAGCGTGACCTTGAGGTTCAGAAGGCAGTTAAGCTGGTTGTTGACAGTGCAAAAGAGGTTTAGTCAGTATACTGACTTTAACAAAAACATAATCAGAATGTTATAATTGGAGGTGTAGTTATGTTAGTACCTTATGTTCTTGAACAGACAAGCAGAGGAGAGAGGTCTTATGATATCTATTCCAGACTTCTTAAGGACAGAATTATATTTCTCGGTGAGGAAGTAAATGAAACTACGGCAAGTCTTGTAGTTGCACAGCTCCTTTTCCTTGAGTCGGAAGATCCGGGAAAAGATATTCAGTTTTACATCAACAGCCCGGGCGGTTCCGTAACAGCAGGTATGGCAATTTATGATACAATGCAGTACATTAAATGTGATGTATCTACTACATGTATCGGTATGGCAGCAAGTATGGGTGCATTCCTTCTTGCAGGTGGTGCAAAGGGTAAGAGATATGCTCTCCCTAATGCAGAGATTATGATTCACCAGCCACTTGGCGGAGCACAGGGACAGGCAACCGAGATTAAGATTGTTGCAGACCACATTCTTAAGACAAGAGAAAAGCTTAACACTATTCTTTCTCAGAATACAGGTAAGCCGCTTGATGTTATCGAGCGTGATACGGAAAGAGATAATTATATGACGGCAGCACAAGCTGTTGAGTATGGTTTGATAGACAGTGTAGTTGAAAAGAGATAACATTTACAAAGGAGATTGCCATAGGCTTTCTCCTTTAATACGCTATTAGTAGAGGAAAACTCCTTTACATTGTAATTAGTGCAGACCTTGCACGGAAATGAGGTAATATGGCAACAAAGAATGTTGATAACAAAATGCGATGTGCATTTTGCGGAAAGTCACAGGAGCAGGTAAGAAGACTTATTGCAGGTCCTCACAATATCTGTATATGTGATGAGTGTGTAGATTTGTGCTCAACCATCATTGAGGAGGAAAATGCAGACGAGGCAGGAAAAGCAGGAATCGTCGGCGATATCAATCTCCTCAAGCCTATGAAAATAAAGGAATTTCTTGATGATTATGTGGTAGGCCAGGATGAGGCAAAAAAGACTCTTGCCGTAGCCGTTTATAATCATTACAAGAGAATTAAAGCAGGTAAGGATTTGGATGTAGAGCTTCAAAAGAGCAATATACTTATGATTGGACCTACGGGTTCAGGTAAAACATATCTTGCGCAGACTCTTGCAAAGATACTTAACGTGCCGTTTGCCATTGCTGACGCCACAACGCTTACTGAGGCGGGATATGTGGGCGAGGATGTGGAAAATATCCTTCTGAAACTTATCCAGGCAGCAGATTATGATGTTGAAAAGGCTGAGTACGGCATTGTGTATATCGACGAGATAGACAAGATAACAAAGAAGTCAGAAAATGTATCCATAACAAGAGATGTATCAGGCGAAGGCGTTCAGCAGGCACTTCTTAAGATACTTGAAGGCACTGTTGCAAATGTTCCGCCGCAGGGAGGAAGAAAGCACCCTCAGCAGGAATTTATCCAGATAGATACAACGAATATTCTCTTTATATGCGGAGGTGCCTTTGACGGTCTTGAAAAGATTATTGAATCAAGAAAAGATGAGAAGGCAATAGGTTTTAATGCCAATATAATAGATAAGACAGAGAAAAATGTCGGTGAACTTTTTAGGGATGTATTGCCACAGGATTTGATAAAGTATGGTATTATTCCTGAACTTGTGGGACGAGTTCCCGTAACGGTATCACTTGACCTTCTTGACACTGAGGCACTTGTTAAGATACTTAAAGAGCCAAAGAATGCTCTTGTAAAGCAGTACAAGAAGCTCTTTGAGTTTGACGAGGTAGATCTTGATATCACTGACGAAGCCTGCGCTGAAGTGGCAAAGTTAAGCAGTGAGAGAAAGACGGGAGCGAGAGGACTTCGTTCAATACTCGAGAAGGTTATGAATGATGTAATGTATACGATACCATCTGATGATAACATTGCTAAATGTACAATTACGGCAGAGTGTGTGTGCGGTAAAGAGCAGCCTCTTATTGAGTACAGAACGGAGAAAGTAAAGAAACCTAAGAAGGATTCTGACGATATTGCTAAGTTTGCATAGCGCTAGGAGAAATTTATGGTAATAAAAAATGTAAGCCTTGAAACAGTTTGCGGAATTACGAGTGTAATTCCTGACAATGATAAGGTAGAGATAGCATTTGCCGGAAAGTCAAATGTAGGAAAATCTTCCCTCATAAATGCGCTTATGAACAGAAAATCACTTGCCCGTACATCTTCGCAGCCGGGAAAGACTCAGACCATCAATTTTTATAATATAAATGATTGTATGTATCTGGTGGATCTGCCCGGTTACGGATATGCGAACGTGTCACAGGAAGTTAAAGCGAAATGGGGTAAGATGATAGAGAGATACCTTAAAAAATCCAAGGTTTTGAAGCAGGTGTTTCTTCTGATAGATATAAGGCATGAGCCTTCGGCAAATGACCGGAATATGTACGAGTGGATAGCATACAACGGCTATACGCCTGTTGTAATTGCTACAAAGCTCGATAAAATCAACAGAAGCCAGGTCCAGAAGCATATAAAGATGGTTCGTGAAGGACTTGGCGTGCCAAAGGGCGGCATAGTTATTCCTTTTTCTGCCGAAACAAAGCAGGGATTGGATGAAATATGGCGGATTATAGACCCTCTTGTTATGACAGAGCCTTGATTATACTTTTGTAGATGTCAGGGCTTGCGTCTTTCCATTTTGAACACATTGTAGAAGCCTGCTCAGCATTGACGCAGGCTATATTTATTTCAAGAAGTGTGGAGTTTTCCTCCCTGACGCAAAGATGCGCTATATAGTCTGAGTTAGTACCCTGAAAATAGTCGGCCGTCACCATATTTTCATTTCTGAACTCGTATTTATTCTCCCGAAGGTACTCGTCAATATCGGATTTGATGAGCAGGGAAAGCTTGTTGTCAAAGAATTTGAGCGTTTCCTCACCGAGAGGAGTTATCTCGTAATGGTCTGCGTTGTTATATGATGAGGTTTCTATATATTTAGAGTTCACCATATCGGTAAGCACCTCCTGAAGTACGAAATAGGTGGTGTATCCCTTATTCAGAAAAAATGTAGATATCTGCACGTTTGTAAGCGGATAGTTGACCCTCTTTAACATATACAGAATCATAAGTTTGTATAAGGTGGTAGTATCCATGACGCTCTCCTTTCTGTAAGCATTTTTCCCTGGTATGCCTCTCTTTCCCTAAATGTCTTTAATATGGTGTTCAGTACGTTCTTTTTATCAAGACTCCAAAGAGGTTCGATAAGCATATCTCTTTTTCCGTCGCCTGTCAGTCTGTGAATAACAATGTCGGGCGGAAGGTTTTCTATGACTGATACAATTATATCACAATATTCCTTAAGCGATAATATGTGAAAATGTTCTTTTTCATAAACTAAGGCAAGGTCGGTATTTTTAAGGATATGAAGGAGCTGAAGCTTAACTCCGTCCACACGGCATTTCGCCAAATGTGCGGCAGTGTCAAGTATCATGGACTTGTCTTCGCCGGGAAGTCCTATAATCATATGTGCCACCACATTTACACCGACAGCTTTAAGACGAGCCACTGCAATGTCAAAAACATCAAGGGAATATCCGCGCCGTATAAATGCAGCGGTATCCTCGTGTATGGTCTGCAATCCAAGCTCCACGTAGACAACAGTTTTTTGGCACATTTCACTTAAAAGCTTATACACCTCATCACTTATACAGTCAGGGCGTGTGGCTATTGAAATTCCGACTACATCGGGGTCGGACAGTGCCTCGTAATATATGCGCCTTAAATACGCAACAGGCGCGTAAGTGTTGGTGTATGCCTGAAAATATGCGATATATTTTCCGTCGGGATTTTTGTGTGCTACCAGTTTTTTAGCTTCCTTTAACTGCTCTGATACAGGCAGAAGCCGGGAAGGGGTAAATTCACCCGAACCTCCGGCACTGCAGAAAATGCAGCCTCTAGTGTCAATTAGCCCGTCACGGTTGGGACATGTCATCCCACCGTTCAGGGCTAATTTGTATACCTTAGTATTAAATTTTTCCTTGTAATAGTAATTAAGCGAATAGTAAGGCTTATCGTTCCAAAACATTATTTTATGTGATCCTTTATGGCCTGACTTACGGTATCGGCAACACGAGGGTCAAATGCCTCAGGAAGGATATTGTCCTCGTTTAAGTCTTTTTCGTCTACAAGACCTGCAATTGCGTGTGCGGCAGCAAGTTTCATTTCCTCTGTAATCTGTGTAGCTCTTCCTTCGAGAGCACCCTTGAAGATTCCGGGGAATGCGACTACGTTGTTTACCTGATTAGGGAAGTCGCTTCTTCCTGTTCCTACAACCTTTGCACCGGCTGCCTTGGCAACGTCAGGCATAATTTCAGGGACAGGGTTAGCCATTGCAAATAATATTGCGTCTTTGTTCATGCTTGAAACCATCTCAGGAGTGACGATATTAGGAGCTGATACACCGACAAATATGTCCGCACCCTTCATGGCGTCAGCGAGAAGTCCGGTCTTTCTTTCAAGGTTTGTTACCTTAACCATTTCTTTCTGCATCCAGTTAAGTCCTTCGCTGTCAACGGAGAGTATACCGAATTTATCGCACATTGTAATATCAGGGAAACCGTAGTTGAGCAAAAGCTTTGTGATGGCTACACCGGCAGAGCCGGCACCGTTTACGACTACCTTACAGTCTTCCTTTTTCTTGCCTACAACCTTAAGGGCATTGATAATACCTGCCAGTACTACGATGGCAGTTCCGTGCTGGTCATCATGGAATACAGGAATGTCAAGCATTGCTTTAAGGCGTTCCTCTATCTCAAAGCAGCGTGGCGCAGAGATGTCTTCAAGGTTGATTCCGCCAAATGCAGGGGCAATATTTGCAACTGTTTTTATTATCTCTTCTGTATCCTGAGTGTCAAGGCAGATGGGAACGGCGTTGACGCCTCCGAACTCTTTGAAAAGTACTGCCTTTCCTTCCATTACGGGCATGGCAGCGTAAGGACCGATATTTCCGAGTCCGAGAACTGCGCTTCCGTCTGATACAACGGCTACGGTATTGGCTTTGATGGTATATGTATAGGCTGCTTCCTTGTCCTTTGCTATTACCTTGCATGGTTCGGCTACACCCGGAGTATATGCAAGCGCAAGGTCTTCTCTTGAAGCAATTTTACATTTTGATGTGGTTTCCAGCTTTCCTCCCCATTCCTCGTGGAGTGCCAGAGCTTTTTCACTGTTTGTCATTTTATGTTTCCTCCAAATTATGCACGATGTATGTGCGTTTTGAATATAGGTTTGTACCTGTTTTTATATAATATCATATTATTTTTAAATATTCAACAGTTGCCAGAATATTAAAAATGGTGTATGATATATTATAATAAATATTTCTTACCATTGAGTAGAATTTCTGATATCATTTAACCCCCCGTTTATAAAGGAGAATATTATGCGAGAAAAGCTGGAAACATTGCCGCTTGCCGAACTGCGTGAGATAGCAAAAGCAAACGGTATTAAAAATCTGTCAACAATGAGAAAGAGCGAAATTATAGACAGGCTTGTGGAGCTTGGAAAACAGAAACAGGAAGCAGCCGGCGCAGGAAAAGAAGTCAGCGGGACCACTGAAACACTGCACAGTGCCGATAACGGGCAGAACGCAGGAGAAAATGTATATGATAAGGAGCCGGCAGCCCAGACAGTGAGAGAGGTAAGAAACAACTCGTATAAGCAACGCACCATGCAAAGCTATGCAAGACAGTCATCTTCTGTTCCGCCGGAAAATATACAAAAAGCTCAGACAAACACGCCTCATACCCAGAATGTTCAACAGTCTCCGGGAAATCCGCAGGAACAAAGTTTGGCACAGAATCAGGAGGCTACTATTCCTGCAAACGGAATTCTTGAGGTTATGCCTGACGGCTTTGGATTTATAAGATGTGATAATTTCCTGCCGGGTGAAGATGACGTGTATGTATCTCCGTATCAGGTAAGACGTTTTAATCTGAAGACGGGAGATATACTTTCGGGAAGAAGAAAGGCAGTGCTTACTACCGAGAAATTTGCGGCACTCACGCAGCTTGATACGGTAAACGGACTTACTCTTGATGAGATAGCTAAGCGCAAAAATTTTGAAGACCTGACTCCTGTATTTCCTCATGAGAGAATACGTCTTTCAAAGAGAGGAAGCAGCGTGGCTATGAGGGTGGTAGACCTTATTTCGCCTATCGGAAAAGGTCAGAGAGGCATGATAGTATCTCAGCCCAAGGCAGGTAAAACCACGCTTTTAAAGCAGATTGCCAAAGCCATTATAAGCACAAATAAAGATATGCATCTTATTATACTTCTTATTGATGAGCGTCCCGAGGAAGTTACGGATATGAAAGAAACCATAAAGGGAGAAAATGTAGATGTAATATATTCGACCTTTGATGAGCTTCCTGAGCGCCATAAGAGAGTTTCGGAAATGGTAATAGAGAGAGCTAAGAGACTTGTGGAGCAGGGAAGTGATGTCACAATTCTTCTTGACAGCATAACAAGACTTGCAAGAGCCTACAACCTTACCATTCAGCCAAGCGGACGTACTCTTTCGGGAGGTCTTGATCCGGCTTCGCTTCATATGCCTAAGAAATTTTTCGGTGCAGCCAGATGTATGAGAGAGGGAGGCTCGCTTACAATACTCGCAACAGCGCTTGTGGACACAGGAAGCAAAATGGATGACGTGGTCTACGAGGAATTTAAGGGAACAGGCAATATGGAACTTGTGCTTGACAGAAAGCTTTCGGAAAAACGAATATTTCCTGCGATAGATATAGCCAAATCAGGAACAAGAAATGAAAATCTTCTTCTTAGCAGAGATGAGCTTGAAGCTATGGAGCATGTCAGAAGAGCTCTTAACGGAATGCGCCAGGACGAGGCAGTTGAACGTATTCTCGATACATTTGTACGTACGAAGGATAACGAGGAATTTGTGGAGTACATCAAAAAGACGAGAATTATTTAAAAAAATATGTTGCAACATATCGAAAACTGTGATATACTTTAAAAGCTGTTGATTTAAAAGCAATAAGAATAAGATATTGGATATTCCCATTATCATATAATCATTTATTTAGAGAGGTGAAAACAATGAGAGAAGGAATCCATCCTAATTATTACCAGGCTAAGGTAGTATGCAACTGTGGTAACGAGTTCGTGACAGGCTCAACAAAGGAAGATATCCACGTTGAAATTTGTTCAAAGTGTCATCCTTACTACACAGGTCAGCAGAAGGCTGCTTCAGCTCGTGGTCGTATTGATAAGTTCAATAAGAAGTATGGCGTTAATGCATAATTATGTCTTAAAGATAAGGTTGAGGTTTTCATAATCTCAACCTATTTTTAAATTACAATGCGTACCTATGCTAATGCTTCGGCACAAACATCGGACATCGCATTAGACCTTACGCTAATGCTTCGGAATGAGAGGTAATTATGAAATCATCAGGAATTGGCGGACAGGCAGTTATCGAAGGTATTATGATGAAAAATAAAGACAGATATTCCATAGCTGTCAGAAAGCCTGATAAAGATATCGAAGTTATCGTCAGGGATTATAAGGCATCAACCAAGAAAAATGCGTTTTTCAGGTTGCCTGTTGTCCGTGGCGTTGTAAATTTTATAGATTCGCTTGTTGTAGGTATATCTACTCTCACATATTCCTCAAGTTTTTATGAGGAAGAGGAAGGAGAACCTACAAAATTAGATAAGATGGCGAATAAGCTGTTTAAAGACAAGGTGGAATCAGTTATGACTGCCGTGACCATAGTAATTTCACTTGTCATAGCCGTTGCACTTTTTATGGTGCTTCCGTTTTTTGCTTCAAGATTATTGTCAAGGGTGATAAGTTCCACACTGTGGCTTAATGTTATAGAGGGAGTAATACGTATGGCAATATTCCTTATATATGTAGCACTCATATCTCAGATGGAAGATATTAAGAGAGTATTTATGTACCACGGTGCAGAACATAAGTCCATCAACTGCATTGAGAATGGTATGGAGCTTAATGTGGAAAATGTCAGAAAATCCTCAAGGTTTCATAAGAGGTGCGGAACAAGCTTTTTGCTGTTCATTATGCTTATAAGCATCATTTTGTTTATATTTATAAGGTTTGATAACAGACTGCTTCAGCTTGTCGCAAGACTTCTTCTGGTGCCTGTGATTGCCGGAATTTCTTATGAATTTCTGCGACTTGCCGGAAATCATGATAATGCTTTTATAAATGCGTTAAGTAAGCCGGGGCTCTGGCTTCAAAGACTGACCACAAAAGAGCCTGACGACGATATGATAGAGGTGGCAATAGCCGCTGTCGAGAAAGTATTTGACTGGAAAGAATATCTTAGCGACAACGAAGAAGAAATTAAACAGGAAGCAAGTGATGCTTTTGAGTTTATAGATATGGAACAGATAGAAAGCATTAACTCCATAGAAGACATCGGTGATTTGTTTGAAAATGAAGAGGATGTGGAGAAGGAACTGGCTGCAGGAAAAGAAATTTCGGAAGAAAGCGAGAAAAGCGAAGCTTTATCAGAAGAAAAAGAGAAAGAAGAGACCATTCCGAAAGAAAATGAAAAAGAAGCTATTACGGAAGAAATTTCGGAGAGAGAAGCTGAAAAAGAAGAAAGTCTGCCACAGGAAAATGCAATGGAAGAAGCTCCGGAAATAAAGGAGTTTGTCAGAAAAGATAAAGTATCACATCCTAAAAAGTCATATACCAAGAAAACCAGAAAAGGTAACAGATAATGCCAACCTATAAAGAACTGTTGAATTGTCTTACGAATAAGTTTAAGGAAGCAGGAATACATGAATTTGAAAGCGATGCGTGGCTGCTTTTTGAGGAAGCATACTCACTCAGCCGTTCGGATTATATTATCCGCATGAATGATACTGCTCCTGAAAATCCGGTGCTTGAAGGCTTTGCCAACAGGCGGCTTGAGGGCGTTCCGGTGCAGTATATTACAGGTAAAGCCTATTTTATGGGATATACGTTTAATGTTGATGAAAATGTACTTATACCGAGATTTGACACGGAGATTATTGTGGACGCTGTTTACAGGCGATGCACGCAGAATGCGGCAATCCTTGATATGTGTACGGGAAGCGGCTGCATTATTATAAGCCTTGCAAAGCTGCTTAATGACGGCGTATATGTGGGGGCAGATATAAGCGGGAAGGCGCTTACGGTAGCTTTTAAAAACGCCGAAGCACTTAAAGCCCGCAATACAACATTTGTTCAAAGTGATATGTTTGAAAATGTGACAGGCAAATATGATGTTATAGTTTCTAATCCGCCTTATATAAGGACGGAGGTTATCGATACTCTTGACAGGGAGGTAAAAGGCTTTGAACCGCACCTTGCACTTGACGGAGGAGCAGACGGACTTGACTTTTACAGAATACTTTCTGATAATGCCAAAAATTTTCTTAATGAAAAAGGCATACTTGCCGTAGAGATAGGTTTTGACCAGGGAAAAAGTGTTTCAGAGCTTTTTAACGAAACAGGATTTGAAAATGTTGAGATTATAAAGGATTTGGCAGGTCTTGACAGAGTTGTCATAGGAAATATCGGAGGAAAATGAAATGTTAAACAAACTTGATGACGTACTTATAAGATATGAGGACATTCAGGCAGAACTTAGCAGCCCTGACGTGGTAAATGACCAAAATCGTTTCAGGAAACTTATGAAGGAGCAAAATGACCTTGCACCGTTAGTTGAGGCGTACAAGGAGTACAAAAGCTGTAATCAGACTGTTGAGGATAGTCTTTTGATGCTTGAGGAGGAAAGCGATGAGGAATTAAGGGAGCTTGCCAAAGAGGAACTTAACACGGCAAAGGCACGTATTGAGGAACTTGAAAAGCAGCTTAAGATACTGCTTCTTCCAAAGGATCCTAATGATGACAAGGATATAGTCGTGGAGATAAGAGCAGGAGCGGGCGGAGACGAGGCTGCACTGTTTGCGGCAGAGCTTTTTAGAATGTATACGCATTATGTAGAGTCAAAGCATTGGAAGATAGAGGTGGTCAATGCTGATGAAACAGGCATAGGCGGTATGAAAGAAATAGAATTTATGGTAAAGGGACAGGGTGCATACTCAGTTATGAAGTATGAAAGCGGCGTCCATCGTGTACAGCGTGTCCCTGAAACAGAGTCAGGCGGACGTATCCATACCTCAACGGCTTCCGTTGCGGTTATGCCTGAGGCGGAGGAAGTTGACATCCACATTGACGAAAAGGATATCCGTATAGACGTTATGCGTGCGTCAGGAAACGGCGGACAGTGTGTAAATACTACCGATTCAGCAGTTCGTCTTACACACTACCCGACAGGTATTGTCATTTACAGCCAGACAGAGAAATCACAGATACAGAATAAGGATAAGGCTTTTGCACTTCTTCGTGCAAAGCTCTATGATATGGAGTGCCAGAAGGCACATGATGCCGAGGCTGACGCAAGAAGAAGCCAGATAGGTACAGGAGACCGTTCGGAAAAAATACGTACCTACAATTTCCCGCAGGGACGTGTAACCGACCACAGGATAGGTTTAACACTGTACAAACTTGATAAGATAATGGACGGAGATATTCAGGAAATCATAGATGCCTGCATTGTTGCCGACCAGAACGCAAAACTTGCAAAGATGAATGAGGAATAATCATATATGAAACTCATATATAAAGGAAAATTTGACGGAAATCAGGACTCGCTTCCATGTAGAGAACACAAGCAGGGAGCGGTTGCATTTAAAGAGGCGAAGACTCCGGCTGCACTTGCCGTAATAGCAAATATTATGTATATTGTCATTATGGTTGTTCTGGCTGTAGGATTTGTTATGAGAATAAATGCATACAACGGAGAATCGCTTTTTTCCTATAAAGCATTAAGATACATTAATCTCTGGGGAATTATGATGTCATTTGTGACACTTTTTCCTCATGAGTTTCTGCATGCCATATGCTTTAAAGAAGAGGTATATTTATATACAAACTGGTCTCAGGGTATGCTGTTTGTGGTAGGAACTGAGGATATGAGCAAACTGAGATTTGTCGTAATGTCTATGTGTCCGAACATGGTGTTTGGAATTATACCGTACATAGCATTTCTTATAAACCCGCAGCTTACATTTTTCGGTACTATGGGATTGTTCGCCGTCGGAATGGGTGCAGGTGACTACTACAATGTATTCAACGCCCTTACCCAGATGCCAAAAGGTGCGAGAACATACTTGTACAAATTTAATTCCTTTTGGTATATGCCTGAAGAAAAATGTGCTTTGCAAAATGACGTGAAATAGAATATGAACTAAAATGAATATTATAAGTAAATGGGAGCAACAGCTTAAATGCTTTGCTCCCATTTGTGATTTCTAATATGTAGTTACCGTGTATGAAATGCAGTTTATTGCTTTGCCTGATTTGAAGCTGATATATATTGATAATTCTCCGTTAGGACTAAGTTTTCCTACATCTGTCGATGTGATGACAACCGTATTTCCGCTTATGCTGGCAGTATATCCATATCCGGAAGCTGCGTCTAACTTAGCTCCGGCAGGAACCTTAGCTTCAATTCGCCAGCCGTTTACCGTCGAGGATGTTGTGTTTTTGATTTTAACGTTCCATCCGCTGTAATACTCGTTTACGTTGCTGTCGTCAACCGTTACGTTAAGCTTTGAAGCAGGCGAGGTTGCAGAAGTAGCTTTAGTGGTGGTTGGTGCTTTGGTGGTAGTTGGTGCTTTGGTGGTAGCTGGTGCTTTAGTGGTAGTCGTCACCTTAGTAGTGGTAGTCTGTGCCTTCGTAGTGGCTGGCGCCTTAGTGGTAGTCTGTGCCTTCGTAGTGGCTGGCGCCTTAGTGGTAGTCTGTGCTTTCGTAGTGGCTTGAGTTTCACCTGTATCTCCGACATTTTCTTTGGCTGCTTCGGTAGGATTTTCGCTGCCGTTATCTTTTTCCGTGCTTTCTGTGCTTACCGGCTCTGTCTTATTGCCTCCGACGGCTTCACTTTGTGAGTTTGCACCGGATTCATTTGCATTTTCACTGTCAGAAGGAACTTCATCGTGTGATACGGCAAATGTCGTGTTGTTTTGTGCCATATTTACCGTGGCTCTGACTGTCGGCTCATCAGTCCTTTTGCCGGAAGATGCCAGCTTCCATATGATTGGAATAAATATAAGCAAGGCTATAATAATAAAGAGCCAAGGCTTTTTATTTTTGGGCTGTTCAATATATCGGTTAGAATCATCACTGTCATCAATTCTTACAGGCTCAGACGGAGGGTTCTGCTTTACGCGTTGTAAAACTTCTTCCCTTATGTGGTCCGGTATTGCCGATACCATTCCTTCAACAGGAAGACCTTCAAGTTCCAAATCCGTCGGTTCATCAATCGCTTTGGCATTTTCGGATTCTTTCATATTTTCGATAATGTCCGTACACTGTTTGAGCTCAGGCTTATTACCGGCGTTTGTGGCATTAGCAGGCTTGCTGTTAGCCTTTGATTTTGAATGTTTTTTCTTTGCCATTACAACATACCTCAATTTCTTAACTTATTTTCTTGATATATAAAATTATACTATATTTGATAAAATAATACAAGGGCTGTTGGCGATGTATACAAATTCTGTTGACTAACCTGAATATGTGTCTTATAATTTATTCATAAATTAAAAATACGGCAGACAATCCGATATTGCGGACTCCCGGGAAATTGAAACGGAGAAAAGCGTGAAAGATTTGCCCATAAGGGAAATCTTTCAATCACAGAGTTTGTGACGAAGCGTCACAAACATCGGGCATCGCAGCCGCAAATCTGAAATTTGCGGCGCGACCTTACGCTAACGCTTCGGAATGTGAGGAAAAATATGAATGTTAAGATAAAGATATGTGGCATTACCTCCGGGCAGGAAGCGGCTTATCTTAATGAAAATTCAGTGGATTTTGCAGGAATGGTATTGTTCTTTCCAAAGAGCAGAAGAAATATAGATATACCAAAAGCAAAAAATATAATGAGTGCTTTAAACTCTTCCATAAAAAAGGTGGCTGTGGTAGTCTCTCCTACTCTGCATCAGGTGGAGGAAATATATGCAGCCGGGTTTGATTATGTTCAGATTCACGGTGATATCCCGCAGGGAATACAGGACGTGGGAATACCTGTGCTTAAGGCATTCAATGTGAGCGATATGGAACAATATGAGCAGTATCGCGACTGTTCATACATAGCAGGATATGTTCTTGACGCACAGACTCCCGGAAGCGGTCAGACCTTTGACTGGAGTCTTTTGGACAATCTTCCCAGAGATGGAAAGCTTTTGCTGCTTGCAGGAGGATTGACACCTGAAAATGTGGAAGAAGCCGTAAGATATGTACATCCCGATGGCGTAGATGTATCCTCGGGAGTTGAAAACGACAACAAAGCGGGCAAGAGTGAAGAAAAGATAAAGCGTTTTATTGAGAATGCCAGAAAAGGAAAATGATAATTATGGAAGAAAAAACCAATGTGTGCCGTGTGCTTGACAAGGCAAAAGCAGATTACAAATTTCACAGTTTCTTTGCGGGAACTGCCGTGAGCGGAACAGAAGTGGCAGAAATCTTAGGCGAGAGCGTGGAAAATGTGTTCAAAACTCTCGTGACCGTTGGAAAAAGCGGCAACCATTATGTATTTATGGTGCCTGTGGCAGAAGAACTCGACCTTAAGAAGGCTGCTAAGGCAGTAGGAGAAAAGAGTATAGAAATGATTAAATCGAAGGAACTCTTACCGCTTACGGGATATGTGCATGGCGGCTGTTCCCCGATAGGCATGAAAAAGAGATTTCGGACGGTAGCTCATGTAAGTGCTGCAAAAAGGGAGCATATACTTTTTTCAGCGGGAAAGATTGGATGCCAGATAGAAACTACGTTTGCAACTTTGACAAAGATAATTCCTGTTGAACTGTATGATATAGTGGCTGAGTAACAGAGAAAAACATATGCAGTCCTGATACCGACGGGGTTTGGCGATTACAGACAGGATTAGCAAAGCTTCTGATTTCCCCTCAATATTTTAATGAGGAGCGGAAGCTCAAATGCCATCATGGCGAACCAGCCAAGCATATTTGCATAGGCAAGGCTTGAAAATCCGAATCCGGCTATTCCTATGAATAAAAATGCAAAGGCGGCTCGAAAGCCCATATTTGTTATAGTGCTGATAAGAGTTACTTTAAGGTCTCCGATTCCTCTGAAAAATCCCTGAACGCCGTTCGTTATTCCCGGAAGAAAATACATGACGGAGATAGGGATAAGATATGATACGCCAAGATTGATGACATTTGTGCTGTCAGCCTTTACAAATATTTTCATTATAGTGTCTGCACCGAAAAATGTGATGATAAACACTGCCATTGAGTAACACATTTCCATCATCATACCGCATTTAAAGCCTGAACGCATACGCTCGGGCTTTTTTGCACCCTTGTTCTGGGCTATGAATGTAGTCATGGCATGTGCGATATTTTGCTGGACTGTCATTGCAAAGTCATCTATTCGGTTTATTACGGTAAATGCAGCCATATAGTCAACGCCTTTGGTGTTTACCACACACTGAACCAGAATTTTGCCAAGCTGTACGCACATGAGCTGAGTGGCACTTGTTATACTGTATTTTACCGTTTTGGCGAGAAGACTTTTTTCAAATATGCGCCATTTTTTGCCAAGGCACAACAGAGGAACTCTTTTTTTAACATATATGCCGCAGAAAATACAACATAATGCTTCGCTTATAACAGTGGAAGCGGCGCAACCTCTCACGCCAAGCCCTAAAACCACTACAAAAAATATATCTCCCAAAATGTTAAGAACTGAGCTTATGATAAGAAAGTACAGAGGGGTTTTGCTGTCTCCCAGCGCACGCAGCGTATTGGAAAAGAAGTTATATATAAATGTAAATATAAGACCGAGAAATATTACGCGAAGATAGCTCGCAGCTATTGAACTTATATCCTCCGGTACCTGAATAAGCCATAAAATGGGAGTGGCAAGACATACGGCAAGTACTGACACTATGACTGAAAATATAAGGCCGCCTATGAGGGTAGTGCTTATCTGCTTTTCCAGTCTGTCATTTTTACCGGCACCATACATTTGACTCATTATAATTCCTGCACCCATACACATACCGCTTATAAAAAGAATTGCCAGATTCATAACAGGACC
This sequence comes from uncultured Eubacterium sp., assembly GCA_945920185.1. GTDB lineage: Bacteria > Bacillota > Clostridia > Lachnospirales > Lachnospiraceae > CAMEJP01. The sequence goes on from CAMEJP010000017.1 coordinate 39,806, forward strand.
GGCAGTACCTACGGCAGCTAAGGCGTCATCGCCAAGATATTTTCCTACGACGATTGAGTCGGCTGCATTGTAAGTAAGCTGGAACAGATTTCCCAAAACCAGTGGAATTGTAAATTTGATAAGTGAGGGTGTGATGCTTCCCTCAGTCATATTTCCGGACATAGTAACCTCGTTTTAAAGACATAATTTTGTAAAGACGCACGGCTTTAAAAACGTAACTGCTTTACCGTTCTTTGCATCACTAATGCTATCACAAGTGCTGCTGCCTCTGCAATAGGAAATGCCATAAATATTATAAAGCTCATTTTTTGTCTGATTGATTTTAAACTCAAAATATGATATACTAAAATTATATAATTATAATTATCCGAAAGGGAGGATAATTTAATGGATTCCAACGGTCGTAGCTTCTATTACGAAGGTTATATAACTTTCAAGACGGAGAAATTGCAAAAATATTTTCCAATTTAGTATTAAGAAAACGAGGTGCAGATATGCCAGAAGAAAAAAAGTGGCAATTTGAACTTGAAGAGTATATTAGACAGGGTGAACCCGGAAAGGTAGAAAAAAGTGAAGCATGGCAGACTGCTATTGGATTACAGGCTGTAGATGGACTGAATACTTCTGCTTATTTGCTGGATACCGCAAAAGAACACATTGAGGGCAAAATCAGCATTGATGAAGCTCAAAAACGTATAC
>CAMEJP010000018.1 GCA_945920185.1 uncultured Eubacterium sp.
ACTTCCGCAATAGTCTCAGGACTTACGTCATTCATAACTTCTGCAAGCCTTTCACTGTAATTCTTATCAGAAAGAAATTCTTCGCTCATAAGCTCATCAGCCCTAATCATTCCCAAAGCCGCAAAATATGTATCACGTACATTGTCCTTTAAAGTTATCTTTCTTTTGTACTTTGTATTGGCAAATACTGACCATGTGGAAGCCTCCTCCTTGCTCATAAGCTCAGGATTATAGAGAACGCCTGTTATTCCCCACATGTAGCCGGCAGCATATTTACTCCAGCTCTCATCATTTATCTTATTTGTATCAAACACATTTTTTATGTATGGAGAAAGACCTCTCACGTAGTAGTTTTCTTCTATACCTGCATCAAAAAATTCATCTGAATACGGCTTGAGTTTTCCTTCTGCCATAAGCTTCATAATCATATAATCGGAAGGGCATACCAAATCATATGTGTCTCCCATTGTAAGCTGATTATACAAATCTTCGTTAGTTCCGAAACAGGAATATTCTACCTTCACTCTTTTACCGTATGTTTCATAGTACCATTTCTCAAAATCCTCTATCATGGAATCTTTTCCGAGCACCGTAACGCCGTTCTCAAGCTCAATGATTTCCTCATCATCCCAGTCACCGAGGTCAATATATTCCTCCCAGTTACACACACGAAGAGTTATGACCTCAGATTTTTTCCCATTCTTAACAACAACTTTATTTTTTATGACACAAACAACAGCCGTCACTGCAAGTACAAGACACAGTGCTGCAATTCCAAGTTTTATATTCCTTGCTTTCATTGTTACCTCACATTCCTGTTGCACAAAAATCACACATTCTTTTTCTCTTCATTTTTCTTATTGCCGCTGATATTCATTCCGATAACAACCAGTATTACCACCGCAAATATAATGGTTGACAATGCCCACAATGCCGTTTTGATATCCGTCTGTGAACCTTTTGTAGCATTTACGACATAAGTACTTATGGTATCAAATGTAGCCGGCTTGGTGTAGCTTGCTATGAAATAATCATCAAGAGATAATGTTACAGCAAGAGCAAATCCTGATATAATACCCGGAAGAATCTGCGGTATAACTACTTTTATCAATGCCTTAAAAGGAGATGCTCCCAAATCCATTGCTGCCTCATAAAGGCTTGAATCCATCTGCTTAAGCTTAGGTACTACCGAAAGATACACAAAAGGTGCCGAAAGAACCACATGTCCTATTACAAGCGGAATATATGTACTCTTGTCCACTCCGAACACTACAATAAGAAGAATACATATGGAAAATCCCGTCACAACGTCCGCATTAATTACAGGTACCTGATTAAGTGTTCCTATTATGCTCTGCGGCAGCTTTTTGCTGTAAAATGCGCCTATCGCTCCAAGTGTTCCGAGAATGGTTGCAATAATTGAAGAACCGAGTGCAAGAAGTACAGTTCCCGCTATCATACCGGTAAGTTCGGGACTTGTAAACAGCGTTTGATAATTTTTAAGCGAAAAAGAATGTACCGCACCTATATTTGTGGAGTCGGTAAAGCTGTAAAATGCCAGTATTAAAATGGGCAGATACAAAAGAAGTATCACAATCACAAGAAATGAAACCTTCATTATCTTCTTCATCAAAGCAGTTCACCTCCCCTTTTTCCGTTATCCTTGTCCTCGTATTTTCCTGTCAAAAGTGTGAATACGACAATAATAGCAAGCAATACAAGAGCTATCATTGAACCGTTGTGCCAGTCATAAGCACTGAAATAGCTTCCTATAAGGCTTCCCATAATATATGTGCTGTTATACAGCATATCCAGAACAACATAGTTTGTCATTGAAGGCAGAAATACCATAACCACACCGCTTATGATTCCCGGAAGACTTAAAGGCAGTGTGACCTTCAAAAATGTCTGAACGGAATTTGCTCCCAAATCATTTGCAGCTTCCAAAAGACTGTTGTCAAGCTTTAAAAGTGTAGTATACATAGGAAGTATCATAAACGGAAGAAAATCATAGCTCATACCTATTACCGAATTCAGGAACGGATGATAAGCAAGATTACCCTCTATAACGGTAAGTATTTCTTTAAGCGCAGTTATTCTCAGAGTAAAGTTAATCCACATAGGAAGCACAAATATAAGTATGATGGCTGATTTGTACTTCATGCTGCTTCTTGCCAGAATATACGCCACAGGATATGCGATAAGCACGCATACTGCCGTAGTGACACAAGCTATGGTAAAGCTGTAAAAAAGTGTTCCTATGGTGTTAGGGCTTGTAAAAAAGCCGGTAAGATTGTCAATGGTAAACTGTCCTTCTCCATTTGTAAAAGCATAGTAAATGATTACAACCAAAGGTGCAGCCACAAAACAGGTCAAAAACAGACCGTATGGAATACATAAATGTTTTCTCATCTGCATTTCCTACCTCGTATTATTTTTTGAGTGAATACTGTATCTTGTCTTCAGGAATAATAAGACTTACATAATCGTCCATATTCCACAAATCTTCATCATCAATGATAATGTCCACATCCTCGTCAGTTCTTACCACATAGCTGTAATGGTCTCCTTTGTATATAAGACTTATGATATGTCCGCTTAATATGCCCGCTTCTTCATCATCACTCATGCTTATATCCTCCGGCTTTATGGAAATGATTATTTTGATTGAGGAAGTATCAATCTCATCACCATGTGCGTCCACAAGGACTTCGTCATCATTAAATGAAGAATTAGGCAATACCTTTGTCAAATCACACTTAAGCTTTCCTTCAAGAAATTCCAGCTTGTAATGACGGTTCACACCGCTTTCTATACGGTTAATGGTATCCTCAGCTATCATAACGTGAATACCTTCAGGTTCTATGATAATTCCGACCTCTGAGCCAATCTCTGCCTTCTTTGTTGACTGTACGACTATCTCGTTCTTGCCTGACATGACTACTATCTCATAGTGCACGCCCTTAAATATAATGGAAGTAACCTTACCTGATATCATACCTTTTTCAGGTGTCGTGATTATGACATCCTCCGGACGTACTACGGCGTCAATCATGGTTCCGTTTTCCACATCATCAAGACAGTCAAACTCAGCACCGCAGAAACGCACCCTGCATTTTCCTGTCATAATGCCGTTAAACACATTACTCTCTCCGATAAAGTCGGCGACAAAAGCATTTTTAGGCTCGTTGTATATATCTTCAGGAGTTCCTATCTGCTGTGTTCTGCCTTCAGACATAACCACAATCTTGTCAGACATTGTAAGAGCTTCTTCCTGGTCATGAGTAACATATATAAACGTGATTCCCAGCCTGTCGTGCATATTTTTAAGCTCTATCTGCATTTCCTTTCTCATCTTAAGGTCAAGTGCTCCTAAAGGCTCGTCAAGCAGCAATATCTCAGGTTCATTTACAAGTGCTCTTGCAATTGCAATTCTTTGCTGCTGTCCGCCTGAAAGCGTCTGTATCCTTCTGCTTTCAAAGCCCTCCAAATCAACCATCTCCAAAGCTTTCTTTACCTTCTTTACAATCTCATCCTTAGGCAGTTTTTTCAATTTAAGTCCAAATGCTATATTATCAAATATGTTCAGATGAGGAAAAAGCGCATACCTTTGAAATACGGTATTTATTGGTCTCTTATTCGGAGGCATATGGCTGATGTCACAGCCGTTAAGCAGTATTTCTCCGCTGCTTGGCAGTTCAAAGCCCGCTATCATTCTTAAAGTGGTAGTCTTTCCGCAACCTGACGGACCAAGAAATGTAACAAACTCACCCCTCTGTATGGTGAGATTAAAATCATCAACAGCCACAAAGCCATCTTCAAAGGTCTTAGTTATATGCCTTAGTTCAATAATGTTGTTATCCTTTGTCGTTTCCACGAAGCACCCTCCAACGTTACAAATTTTAATGCTGTATTAATATTCATTATACCATTATTTTGGCTCTTGTATACTTTTTTCTACAAAAAAATCCTGCAAATGACAAGAAATGTATCTCAACGAATTTTTCCGTATACTAATTTCTTGACATCCGCAGGACATCATTTACAATTCCATGTACAAATGAATTGTTGCTTTATTATGCAAGTTCTTCGTTATAATGTGCACGCTCGCCTCCGATATATTTCGGTCTTGTTCTTGCACATACAACATTTGCATGTCCGATAGTGTTAGTTTCTATTCTGACAGGAACAGCTACCTTTTTAAGATGCATACCTATAAGCGTATTGCCTATGTCAATGCCTGCACTTGCTTTCACTTCTTCCACAACCACAGGGTCCTTCATACCTTCGTATGCCGCCGTAGCAAATGAGCCTCCTGCCTTTGGCTTAGGAACCACATTGACTTCCTCATAACCGTAAGCCTGTGCCGCTTCTCTCTCCATGACAATAGCTCTGTTAAGATGCTCGCAGCACTGTGCAGCCATATATAATCCGTTACTTTTAAGCTCTTCATTGATAGCCTGAAAAATACATTTTCCCAAATCAGGATTTGAAGAAGTACCTATACGCTGATTGTCTACTTCACTTGTTGAACAGCCAACCACCACTATGCTCTTCTCTTTAAGCTTAGCTACCGTCAAAAGTTCCTTGACCGCTATAATACATTGGTTGCTTATAACGTCCAAATCAGTAAAGCCTTCACTGTTAATATTGTTCATATCCATAAAAACACCACCTGTTCCATAATAAGAATATCGGAGTTACTTATACAAAGGATATTTATCCGTAAGACCCTTTACAAGTCTTAATGCTTCCTCCCTATTCTTCTCTACATCATTTACAAGAAGTGAAATAGCCTCTGCAACAGTTTCCATATCATCTGTATTGAAACCTCTTGTCGTAACGGCAGCAGAGCCAAGTCTTATACCGCTTGTTACAAACGGTGAAGCAGGGTCATTTGGTATTGCATTCTTATTACATGTAATGTTAGCTGCATCAAGAAGCTTCTCCACTTCCTTACCTGTAACTCCCTTGTTGATAAGGTCTACAAGCATCAAATGGTTGTCCGTACCGCCTGACACAAGCTTGAATCCTCTGCTTGTAAGTCCATTTGCAAGTGCCTGTGCATTATCAACTATATTCTTTGCATATACCTTAAAGCTGTCGTCAAGAGCTTCCTTGAAGCATACAGCCTTAGCTGCTATAACATGCATAAGAGGACCGCCCTGAATACCAGGGAATACAGCCTTATTGAAGTTAAGCTCCTTAGCCAGTTCGCCGTTCTTCATAAGTATCATACCGCCTCTTGGTCCTCTCAATGTCTTATGTGTAGTAGTAGTAACTACATCTGCATAAGGCAGAGGACTCATATGCTGACCGCCGGCAACAAGACCTGCGATATGAGCCATATCTACCATGAGGTAAGCTCCTACCTCATCAGCAATCTCTCTGAATTTCTTAAAATCGATGGCTCTTGCATATGCGCTTGCACCTGCAAGGATCATCTTAGGTCTGCACTCTTTTGCTATTCTTCTTACTTCCTCGTAATCTATGAAACCGTCATCATTAACTCCGTAAGGCACTACATTAAAGTATTTTCCTGACATATTGACAGGTGAACCGTGTGAAAGATGTCCGCCATGTGCAAGATTCATTCCCATATATGTATCTCCCGGCTGCATAAGACCGAAAAATACTGCCATATTAGCCTGTGCGCCTGAATGTGGCTGAACATTTACATACTCACAGTCAAAAAGCTTCTTAGCTCTCTCGATGGCAAGATTTTCTATAACGTCCACATACTCGCAGCCGCCGTAATAGCGCTTTCCCGGATAACCTTCTGCGTACTTGTTTGTAAGCGGACTTCCCATAGCTGCCATAACTGCCTTAGTTACGATATTCTCAGACGCAATAAGCTCGATGTGGCTGTTCTGTCTGTCTACTTCGTCCTGTATAGCCTTAGCTACTTCAGGGTCAAATGTCATTACTTCATCAAATGAATACATTTTTTATTCCTCCAAAAATTTTTTGCTGTTTACTATTTTATCACAATTACATTTTTATTGCAAATATTTTAATATGCACACCCATAAAAGATTGACAAGCTCTGAATACACGTCTATGATATAATGAGCGTTAGCGAGCTGGAGCAAGCATAGCTTGTTCATAGCGAGCGGCGAATGACGATCACGATAGATTTCGAAGAAATCGTCAAGCACGAAGTGCGAATCGTGATATAATGAGCGTTAGCGAGCTGGAGCAAGCATAGCTTGTTCATAGCGAGCGGCGAATGACGATCACGATAGATTTCGAAGAAATCGTCAAGCACGAAGTGCGAATCGTGATATAATGAGCGTTAGCGAGCCGGAGAAAGCCCAACCGCCTAAAGGCAGTGGGTTAGATTTGACTTTTTATAAATATTCGAGGTGTATCAAATGAAATCAACATTTGCAATCTTATTTGCATTATATTTTATAATAATAAATTTTATCGCCTATATACTAATGGGAATAGATAAGAAAAAAGCTGTCCAAAAAGCATACCGCATACCTGAACGCACTTTGTTCGTGCCGGTGCTTCTTGGCGGAGGATTGGGCGGCACACTAGGTATGCACCGCTTTCATCACAAGACAAAGCACTGGTACTTTGCCATAGGCTTTCCTCTCATAATGCTTGCAGAGTATACCACGGTTATAGCTTTTCTTATACGATTGGCCGGCTTTTAGACGCCGTTTTATAGTGTAACCTTCTTCACTGTTTCAGCTTATCATAGTGCTTATACAGTTTCTGCACACCGTTCTCCAGTATATAATAGTGCCTTATATAAGGCACCAAAAGCACAAGAACGGCTATTGCAAGCACAAAATATCCTATGCTTTCGAAGAAACACACACAGAATAAACTAAACATCATAAGGACTGCAAACAGTATAGTCACTATCAGATGTACAAGCCTTTCATGCTGAAAGAAGCCGATATTCACGAGCAAATCCTTTAGTGCCGCTTCCCTTTCATCCTCAGAAAGCTTTTTTTCACAAAGCTCATCCATATACGCAATGTAATTTAAAAGTCTTTTTTCCATTCCTTTACCCTGCCTTCCTTAAACATCCGTATCATTTCAAAGGTCAGACTTATATCATCAGGTTCTTCTATTTCTTCAGGTGTAAACCATCTTGCCTCCGAGAGTTCTTCCCTCTGAAGCGTTACTTCATCGCTTCCGTCAAGTTCCGCAAAAAATCCTACCATTTCCGTACTGCTTACTCCCCAAGGCTGACTCTTATAGTATCTTATATTTTTAACCTTAAGTCCTACCTCTTCAGCCACCTCCCGGGTTACGGTTTCCTCAAAGCTCTCGCCTATCTCCGTATAACCTGCCACAAGGGCAAACTTTTTAAATGTTCCGACAGCACTTTTGGCAAGCAGTATCCTCTCATCATTGTCTATAACCGCTACAGTTACGGCAGGCGATATTGTAGGATATATTGTTCTGCCGCACTTGGAGCAGACAAGCGCCCTCTCTGTTTTACTGTCTGTCATAGGAGAAGCACATTTCCCGCAAAATCTGTTTCCGACATACCACCTGTGAAGCTGGCTTGCCGTTATTATGGGAAATCCTATCAGATGTTCTGCCTGTCTGTAAGCTCTTACAGAAACATACTTTAACGCCTCTCCAACATTTTCCGGAATCTCAAGCGATGTAAAATATGCTTTATCGTCTACCATAAAGAGGTACTTTAACGTAATCTTATTATCTATATCAAACACACAAGGAAGGGTGAACGAATCACCCTCCCCTGCACATTTAACAAGCACGTCACTGTCCTTAAATATAACAACGTAATCATCGGGCTGTGGTATTATATCATTTTTCCAAATGTTAGAAAACCTGTGTGGTGCTATATCATTAATCATTTTCATTTTCCTTTACAATAGCTATACTCAGTTCGCGAAGCTGCTTATCATCAACTGTATTTGGTGCTTCCGTCATAAGACATGAAGCATCCTTAACCTTAGGAAATGCTATAACGTCTCTTATGCTGTCCATTTTAGCCATAAGCATAACAAGTCTGTCAAGACCGTAAGCAAGTCCTGCATGTGGCGGAACACCATACTTGAATGCGTTCAAAAGGAAACCAAACTTTTCCTCTGCCTCCTCGACAGGCATTCCGATTGCCTTAAACATTCTCTCCTGAACGTCATCCTGGAATATTCTGACGCTTCCGCCGCCTATTTCCGTACCGTTAAGTACTATATCATATGCCTTTGCCCTGACTGAACCCGGATCGCTTTCAAGCCTGTCCAAATCTTCCTCCATAGGCATGGTAAACGGATGGTGCATAGCCACGAAACGTTCCTCCTCGTCAGACCATTCAAGCAGAGGGAACTCTGTAATCCATACAAATCTGTACTCATTCTTATCGAGAAGATTAAGCTCGTTTGCCATTTCAAGTCGCAGTGCTCCAAGCACGTTGTATACTATCTTTGGCTTATCGGCTGCAAAGAAAAGCAAATCTCCCGGCTTTCCTTCAAGTCTTTCGACAATTGCCGAAAGCTCCTTGTCTGTCATAAATTTTGCAAAGGATGACTTATATGTGCCGTCCTCATTTATGGCAAGGTAAGCAAGACCCTTTGCGCCGTATCCCTTTGCAAACTCAACAAGGGCATCTATCTTCTTTCTTGGCATAAGTGCCTGTCCAGGCACGCATATTCCCCTTACCATTCCCTTGTTTTCAAGTGCGCCCGTAAATACGCCAAAGCCACAATCAGCAACAAGGTCCGATATATCCTTAAGTTCCATGCCGAATCTCAAATCCGGCTTATCAGAACCGAATCTGTCCATAGCCTCTGCATATGTCATTCTCTGAATCGGGAGTTTTACTTCAACGCCTATTGTCTCCTTAAACAAATACGCAAGCAGTCTTTCATTTACATCGATAACGTCGTCCACATCGACAAATGAAAGTTCCATATCCATCTGAGTAAATTCAGGCTGTCTGTCGGCTCTTAGGTCTTCATCCCTGAAGCACCTTGCTATCTGAAAATATCTGTCATAGCCTGAACACATAAGAAGCTGCTTAAATATCTGCGGTGACTGTGGCAGAGCATAGAAACTGCCCGGATGAATACGGCTTGGGACAAGATAATCCCTTGCTCCCTCCGGCGTACTCTTACAAAGTATAGGCGTTTCTATTTCAAGGAATCCTTCATTTGCCATAAAACTTCTTGCAAGTGTGGCAACACGGCTCTTTAATATAAGATTTCTCTGGATATCAGGTCTTCTAAGATCAAGGTAACGGTACTTCAGTCTGAGTTCCTCCTTAGTCTGGCTGTTCTCCTCAATAGGAAACGGCGGTGTAAGTGCCTCGGAAAGAACACGAAGACTTGTCGCAATAATCTCTATATCTCCTGTTTTAAGTGCTTCATTGACGGCACCGCTTCTCTTTGCGACCTGACCTACAACGGCAATAACAAACTCACTTCTTAAATTGTATGCCTTGTCAAAATCCTCTTTGCCTACATTTGCCTCGTCAAACACTAACTGAAGAATACCTGAACGATCTCTCAAATCAACAAATATAAGGCTTCCGAGATTTCTTCTCTTCTGCACCCAGCCCATAACCGTGACCGTTTCGCCTACATTTGACGCGCTAACCTCCGTACATCTGTGGGTCCTTTTCAAACCCTTCATTGACTCTGCCATTTTATTATCCTTCTTTCTTTATATTACTTGAGTGGGTTTTTATAAAACTCTTCAAATTCCTCATAGCCCTGCGCCAGAAGCTGTTCTTTCTGGAACTTCTTGTTCTTGTTCATTCGTACTACAAGTATATTATTTCCTTTGGCACGTTCCTCCTGCGCCCTTGCTATTATATCACAAAGCATATCTCCGCCGACACCCTTTTCAATAAGGTAAGCAGTTTTCTTAGAGGAAGGCACCTTAAAGCCTTTTTCCATAAGAAGCAGCACAATTCTTTCAAAACCAATCGAAAATCCGCATGCAGGCACATCATTTCCCGTAAATTTGCCGACCATCTTATCATATCTTCCGCCGCCTCCGCAGCTTCCTCCAAATTCAGGCATGGCTATCTCAAAGATGGTACCTGTATAGTATGACATTCCTCTTACCAAAGTCGGGTCAAATACCAGTTCAAAATCCGATGATTTTGTTGCTCTTACGCTGTCTATAATCTCATTGAATGACTGACGCACATCATTTTCAAGAAATTCTCCCACAGTGTCGGCAAGATAACCGACTCCGTCTTCGGCATTTTCAACGCCTACAAACAGTTCAAGATAGCTGTCAACGCTATCTGCATTAAAGCCGCTTTCCAAAAGCTCTGCCTTCACTCCGTCTATGCCTATTTTATCCATCTTGTCCAGAATTATAAAAACCGTATCAAAGCTGTTTTCGTCAAATCCACTGTACGCTGCCATAGCCTTTAATATTCTTCTGTCATTTATTCTTATCTGAAAGTTCTTAAAACCCAGCTTTCCAAGAGTTGTAGTCGTTGCAAGAATCAGCTCTATCTCTGCGAGATTGCTTGGCTCTCCGAGAATATCTATGTCGCACTGCATAAACTGACGGTATCTTCCTCTCTGTGGTCTGTCTGCCCTCCACACATTTCCCATCTGGAGTGCTTTAAACGGCACCGGCAGATTGTTGGCATTGTTTGAATAAAAACGAACCAACGGCACAGTCAAATCATACCTGAGTCCCGAATCTATCAAATCCTCCTTTGAAGCAGCATTTTCAATATCCAGCTTCTCTCCTCTCTTCAATATGTTAAATATAAGCTTCTCATTTTCTCCTCCCTGCTTGCTGTTAAGATTTGAAATATTCTCAACACAAGGTGTTTCGATTGAAGTAAATCCAAAGCTCTTATAAGTCTCCTTGATTACACCGATAACGTAATCTCTTATCTCCATCTCTTCCGGCATAATATCCTTCATACCGGTAACCGGCTTCTTGCTGAGTGCCATACTTTTCCTCCATTCCGCAGCATCAGTAGTCCCATCGCAAATTTGGGGGTTTGCGGATGCGCTATCCGATGCCTTATTCATTTTTACTCAAATATTTCAAGCATATTTTCATCAAATTCTATCTCACTGTCAGATACTATTTTTCCTATATCGCAGGTATTTACCACACGCTGAAAAGCTATAAATACCTCCATATCATAATTCTTCACTTCATCTATCATAATTTCCATGGCGGTATCCGCATCAAATGCTGCCCTGTAAGGTCTGTCGGATATCAGTGCTATAAATGTGTCCGCCGCATGCAGCACCCTTGCTCCGATAGGAATGTCCTCACCCTTAAGGTTTTCCGGATATCCTGAACCGTCATAATTTTCATGATGATAAAGCACCGTTTCCAAAGTAAGATATGAAAAGTCATAATGCTGTATTATATCATAACTTAACTTAGAATGAGTACGCATATATTTCATTTCCTCAACCGTAAGACCTTCTTTATTACGGCCATACAGATACTTTGAAAGTTTCAGTTTGCCTACATCATGCAAAAGTCCTGCCATAGCTATATCATAGCATATATCGTCATCAAGTTTCATTTCTTTTGCTATTATGAATGCCAGATTGCTTACTTTAATTCCGTGGGAAAGTCCGTCTTTAAAGTCTTCTAAAATGTAACTGCTTTCATCCTGCATCAAAATTTCCCCTTTCAAAAAGCATATCAAATCCGACACGCTTTCTCTCTATCATATCATCAATTCGTTCCATATATGTATTAACATCCTTCACATTTTCCACACGCTCTATTCGTCCGTTGTAAGGGAATACCAGCTTTGTGGAAGCACCTGCACCTACAGCAGTTATAGTCTGCTTTTCCTCCATTATGAGTATGTTGTATATTCCCTCTTTTCCTTCCTTTGAATATCCGACATTTTCAAAATTGCCTGCCATATTTTTCTGCCTGTACATATAGTACGGAAAAAGTCCCATATCTTTAGCGTAATCCATAGTCATAGAAATTATTTCATCGGTATTTTCAATGGCATATCCGCTGTAATCATCTTTCTTTATATTGAGCTTTGCTGCCCGTTTTAACGCCAGTGAATGAACCGTCAGACTGTCAGGCTTCATTTCTTTTATTCTTTCAAGAGTATAGCATACATCTTCCTTAGTTTCACCCGGAAGTCCTACTATGATATCCATATTTATATTTCCAAAGCCTGCACTGCGAGCCAGTGAAAATGCCCTGCAGACATCATCCACCGTATGCTTTCTTCCTATAAGGTCAAGCGTTTTTTGATTCATGGTCTGCGGATTTATTGATATGCGGTCAATTCCATGCTTTCTCAGAACTTCAAATTTTTCTGCGTCAACGCTGTCGGGGCGTCCCGCCTCAACGGTAAATTCCAAAACTTCTGAAACGTCAAAGTTATTTTCTATTTCCGTAAGAAGCCTGTCAAGCTGATTGGCTTCAAGAGTCGTTGGTGTTCCTCCGCCGATATACACTGTATCAGGATGCTTTCCGTTAAAGCGTTTTGATACATATTGAAGTTCCTTTATGAGACAGTCAAGATACATATCCGTTTTCTTTTTAAACAATGCTATGGGATACGAAGTAAACGAACAATAAAGGCAGGTTGTAGGGCAGAACGGTATTCCTATATAAAGGCTGTAACCGTCCTTATAATCTATCTTATCAAGAATCATTTTTTCTTTATTGGCTATGGAAACCGCCAGCAAAGCCTTCCGGCGACTCACCTTATAATGCTCCGTAAGGTACGCTGCCGACTGTTCATCGCTCATTCCCTTTTCTATAAGGGAATATACGATTTTTGTAGGACGTATGCCTGTAAGCATTCCCCACGGAAGTTCTCTGCCACAAAGCCCTGACAATGCCTCATAAAGCATATTGTCGAACTTATCCTTTAAGTCGTCTGACACGCAAAACTGCCTGCTTATAAGTGTTTTCTCCTGTGATTTCAGGCTAAAATAGACTGTCAAGTCATCACACACAAGCTCTGCATTCATAAAAGCTGTCTGCTGAGGTTTGTTTATTATCTCCTCTGACGGATAAAATGCTTTAAGCAAAGCTCTTAAATCATATTCAAGATTGTTACATACCGTATTGTCACATTTGTTTAAAACATTTATATATATCATAGCATCTCACATTTCAAAACATTTTATATCTGAGCTTACATATATTTTCTGCTAAAAGCAGGGATTATTGGCAAGTTCATATCCTATGGTTGTAGACATATCATGTCCCGGATATACAACCGTATTTTCCGGAAGCACCATGAGCTTTTCTCTTATAGAGCGTCCCAATGCATAGGTATTACCTGTAGGAAAATCTGTTCTGCCTACAGACATGTTAAAAAGCGTATCACCGCTAAACAGTACATCACTTTCCGGCAAATAGTAGCACATACCGCCCTTTGTGTGTCCCGGGGTTGCTATGCAGAAAAACTCCATTCCCGCAAGTTTAATAGTGTCACCATTAGAAAGATAGACATCTGCATAAGTAGTATATGAAAATCCAAATGTTTCGGACAGATTAAGCTGTGTACTTTCCAGCACTTCCTTCTCATCAATATTTGCATATACCTTAATACCATACTTTTCTCTCAGCTTATCCGTTGCAAGAATGTGGTCAAAATGTCCATGTGTAAGAAGAATGGCAACCGGCTTCATATTTCCTGAAATCAGTCTTTCTTCTATTCTCCCTGCATCTGCTGCAGGATCTATTATCACGCATTCACCTGTATCTTCATTGCATACATAATAACAGTTAGTGGATACGGAACCAAGCACATCACTGAATACCTTCATATTTTCCTCCGTTTTATCATTATCCTATATTTCTCTTAACCTCTATAATGCCTTCCACATTGTTTATCTTGTCTATCAGCTTATTAAGTTCAGTTTTTCCGCCTATTTCAAAGGTCATAGTAAGAGTAGCCACACCCTGTTTGCTTGTCTTTGAGTTTATGGAGTTTATGCTTATGTTATTCTCGGTACATACCTTTGAAACATCCACAAGCAGTCCCTTTCTGTCGTTGGCAAATATGCTGATTTCTGCCATATATTTCTCATCCGGAGCACTTTCATCTCCCTGCCATTCAGCCTCAATCAGCCTTGGACGTTCGCTAAGCGGAAGGTTGACTATGTTTACACAGTCGGTTCTGTGAATAGACACACCTCTTCCTCTTGTGATAAAGCCTATAATCTCATCACCAGGAACAGGATTACAGCATCTTGAACATTTTGCCGCAACATCATCAAGTCCCTTTACGGTAACACCGCTTCTGTTCTTTTTCTTAATCTGCGACTTGTCCTTTGCCTCACCGATACTTTCGGCAATCTGCTGGTCGGTAATTTCCTTTCTGTGCTTCTTTTCGTACTCCTCCTGAAGGCGGTTAATAACCTGACCTTCCTTGAGAGCACCGTGACCTACTGCCGCAACTATTGAATCCCAATCCCTGAAGCCATACTTTATCTGCACTCTTTCAATATACTCAGGCTTTAAAAGGTCGCTAAGCACTATTCCTTTTGCCTTGCAGTACTTATCTATAAGATCCTTTCCTTTAAGGATATTATCCTCTTTAAGTTCTGCCTTAAACCAGTTATTTATCTTATTCTTAGCCTGTGTACTCTTTACAATTTTAAGCCAGTCACGGCTTGGTCCTTTTGAGTTCTGAGATGTAATAATCTCAATACGGTCACCGTTTTTTATCTGGTAATCAATGGTAACCATCTTGCCGTTGACTCTTGCGCCAACCATCTTGTTTCCTACCGCTGAATGTATGCTGTAAGCAAAATCAATAGGTGTAGAACCTATCGGAAGGTTCTTGACATCTCCTGTAGGAGTGAAGCAGTATACACTGTCCGAGAAAAGGTCAAGGTCACTCTTTAACAGGCTCAAAAATTCCTTGTTATCAGACATATCCGTCTGCCATTCAAGAATCTGTCTAAGCCATGTAAGCTTCTCTTCCTCGTTGTCCTTTGTATTGCCGTCCTTACCTTCCTTATACTTCCAGTGGGCAGCAATACCATACTCAGATATTCTGTGCATTTCGTACGTCCTTATCTGTATTTCAAAAGGCTGTCCAGTTGAGGAAATAAGCGTGGTGTGAAGTGACTGATACATATTCTGCTTAGGCATGGCAATATAATCCTTAAATCTGCCCGGAATAGGCTTATACATTTCATGTATTACGCCAAGTGCCGCATAGCAGTCCTTTACGGAATCCACAATAATTCTTACCGCAAACAAATCATATATCTGGTCTATGGTTTTATCCTGATTTACCATCTTTCTGTATATGCTGAAGAAATGCTTTACACGTCCGTTAATCTCTGCCTTTATTCCTGCATTTTCAATATGTTTTGATACCTCTTCAACAATATTCTTGATAAACTCGTCACGCTCTGCCTTCGTGCTTTGCAGCTTTTCCTCCAAATCCTTATATACCTCGGGCTGAAGATATTTAAGTGACAGATCATCAAGTTCTACCTTTATTTTCGATATACCAAGTCGCTGGGCAATAGGAGCATATATATCCATGGTCTCCCTTGCCTTTTCCTTCTGCTTTTCAGGCTTCATAAACTCCAGTGTACGCATATTGTGGAGTCTGTCGGCAAGTTTTATAAGGATAACTCTTATATCCTTTGCCATAGCAAGAAACATTTTTCTGAGATTTTCCGCCTGAACCTCTACCTTGTCAAGGTCATAATTGAGCTGGGTAAGCTTTGTAACACCATCCACCAGAAGTGCTATCTCAGCGCTGAACTCCCTTGTCACATCCTCTGAGGTCATATCCGTATCCTCAACAACATCATGAAGCAGTCCCGCTATGATAGTTTCTTTGTCAAGTTCCAGCTCGGCGAGAATAATCGCAACGCAAATAGGATGAATTATATATGGTTCACCCGATTTTCTGAATTGATTCTTATGAGCCTCGTACGCCACATGATATGCCTTTTCAATCTGGCTAAGGTCCGTATTTGGTCTGTACTTTTTTATGGTATCGATAAGCTGCTGGTGAAGTACCTCCGGACTTGTAAAGTTTGCCGGTATGTTCATATCACCTTTTTTGGGCGGAACCTTATCCTTTATCGTTTCTAAAAATGTATCCATGCTGTCACCTGTCTTTCCGTTTAAAGAATGTGAAACATCCTTTGTATATCTTAAGCAGAAAATAAATACGTGTTATTTTCCTTCATAGGTAATGGCTGCAGCCACATCATAGCCTTTCAGCTTTTCCCGGCCGTTAAGTCCTGCCAGTTCTACCAAAAATGCTGCTTTTACGACTACGCCGCCAAGACTTTCTACAAGCTTAATAATAGCCTCTATGGTTCCTCCTGTTGCAATGAGGTCATCGATTATGACAACTCTCTGTCCCGGCTTTATGGCATCTTTGTGTATCTCTATTGTAGCGGTGCCATACTCAAGCTCGTATTCCATCGAAACAGTTTCACACGGAAGTTTTCCTTTTTTTCTGACAGGAACAAATGCTTTGTGAAGATTGTATGCTATCGGCATTCCGAATATAAATCCTCTTGATTCGGGAGCTACTATAACATCAAATTCATCATCCTTAACAAGTGCCTCTATACTGTCTATGCCAAGCTTAAGCCCGTCGGCATCACTTAAAACCGTAGTTATATCCCTGAATATTATACCCTCTTCAGGGAAATCCGGTATACTTCTTATATAGTCCTGTAATTCTTTCATAAGTTCCTCCATTTCAAAGCATCAGTTATCATCTTCTATGCCTGTGCATAGAGCTTCTCTAAAAATTCTCTTGTGGCAATGGCATTCTCAGGCTTTGTATTTTCAAGAGAGATATGCACATATGGCTTATATTCCTTAATCTTTTTCATAAGCAGAGGGTAATTGAAGCCACCCTGTCCGCTAGGTATTGATACAAGCTCATTCTTTTCTTCATCCACCTTGTAATCCTTACAGTGAATAACTGCTATATCATCGTTCAAAAGGTCAAATGCTTCCTCAATAATCTCATCCTGCTTATCCAGATTGCCTGTGTAAAGCAGATTGACAGGGTCAAATATAATCTGAAGATTAGGCGAATCTATGGCTTCAAGAACTTTTTTTGCCCTTTTAAGATTGCACACTATATGCTTATATACAGGTTCAATGGCTACAATGACACCCATTTTTTCAGCATATTCCACAATAGGTCTGAGATTTTTGATAAAAATCTCCAACGCCTCTTCGCTGTGATTAGCGGGTTCATACTTATACTCGGCATTTACCGCACCTGTTTCCGTTCCCACAACACCGCATCCGAGAATGCTTGCAAATCTGATATGTGCCTTGTACTTTTCCACTATCTCGGCATGCTTTACAGGGTCCGGATGGCACAGATTAAGATAACAGCCAAGTACTGCTATATCTACCTTATTTTCAACACAAAGTTCCCTTATATACATGGCAAGTCCCGGAGTCATGGTTCCTATACCTACCTTAAAATCGTGTATTGCTTTTGAAAGGGCTAACTGTGTACAATGAAAGCCTTTTTTATGAATATTGGCTATAAGTTCGTCTAAAGGAGCTTCCTCCATATCATGAGCTCTGATTCCTATTCTCATATGATTACCTCACAATCTAAAGTGCTGTTATGCCATAAGACACAGATATGCGGCACTTTTCGCAAATACCAACTACTCTAATAATACTATTCTAGCGTTTAAGTGTCAACATTTTCATTTCAAATACAAGCCTCTCACCCTCATATATATTGCAGTAAAATGTATGGTCATCAGCCGCATATCTGTACACCCGAAGAAGCTGTCCTTCCCGGCACTCTCCCAGATAATGCGTCTCCACATCCGTAAAAATGTTATTATGTATAAACTCAAGTGAAAATGTATTCATTGCAAGCCTTACATACTCCACATTGTTCATGTGCCTTGACATATCTATATGCTCGCAAAACACCTGCTGTTCTATGACATTGTCGGCATTTTCCCTGTCAAATGTCGGAAATTTTTCAAATTTTTTATCGCAAGTACACTCCTGAAATCCTTCCGTCGGATAGTTTAGAATTGAAAGTTTTACCGGTCTGTGACTTGTCCTGTCAAGCACACACATTTCCTGAACAGAAGCCGCATATACGTTCCCGTCAGGGCTTAATATTTCGGTACACACATGAGTCCTTACGATTTTGTTATCAAGCGGGAACGTCCTTAACAAGATATCATCGCCCCACTCCGGAAAATCATAAAAATGCAGTTTTGTCTTTGTCAAAACCCAAAAAGCATTGTATTTTTCACCTATGGCAACATTATCGCTTCCAAGCCTGCCAAAACACTCCGTAAATCCGTCCTGAAGCATAAGCATAGCCTGTGACACGCCCATTTTAAGGGTACTTGAAGCATATGCCGAGGTTATTCTTCTTGTATCCTGCCAAACCATTTTCATCCTTCCTTTCGTATTTCAGATTAAAACAGATGCACATAACTTTCATAATACCAAAGTCATTCAAACTACTGTACTCCGGTAATAATTATCTGTATGCTGCGTTCTCCCCTATACTCATTGAGTATAGGATAATAAGTAAAAGCATACTTCTCACGTTCACGGACCTTTTGGGTAAATATGTCCGCATCACCAAAATATACTGCATCTATCTTAAAGCCTTTTTCATTTATAAGACCAAGTTTTACAACATTTCTGTTTTTTCCAGTAACATTAATACTCTTTACAAAAAGATTTTTCTCTGCAAATACAGGCTTCTCATTGCCGTTTCCGAAAGGTTCAAGAAGTTTTAAATCCTCTATAAGCTTTTCACTTATATATGACACAGGCATAGGCACATCTATCCACACCGTCTTCACAAAATCTTCTTCCGTCAGGGACGTATTCCTGTTAAGCATCTTTCTTAGCGGTTCTATGTTTTTCTTTTCAAGAGATAATCCTGCCGCCATCGGATGCCCGCCGAATTTGGTAAACAGTTCCTTACATTTTGTAAGCTCTTCAAACATATTGTAATGCTCAATGGAACGTCCTGAACCCTTCACTCCGTTCTCCCCATCAGTAAGTACAATAGCCGGCCTGTTAAGTCGTTCTTTAATTCTTCCTGCCACTATTCCTGCTATACTCTCATGACACTCCGGAAGATATATGACCAGAACCTTATCATTTTTAAGAGAAGTTTCCTCTACCTGCCTTACGGCAGCACATACAGCACTTTCTGTCATAGTTTTTCTGTCATCATTGAATCTGCGAAGCATTACTGCAAGATTTCTTGCACTTTCAATATCCTCGCAAAGTAGCATATCAACCGCATATTTGGCTGTTTCGAGTCTTCCGCTTGCATTAAGGCACGGGCCTATCCTAAAACCTATGTCATATGAGGTTATGGTTCTGTCCGTCAGTGCATTTACCTCAAGAAGTGCCTTTAGTCCTGCATTTTTTGTATGCACGATATCCTTAAGCCCACGTTTCACCAGTATTCTGTTTTCGTCTCTCAGCGGCATAATGTCTCCGACCGTAGCAATGGCAGCAAACTGCATAAACTCCTCTATGCCCTCAATTCTGCATTTTTCATATAGACAGCAGGCAAATTTGTAAGCCACATACGCTCCGCATATTTCCTTAAACGGATACTCGCAAAGCTCCTGTTTAGGATTGATCACCGCATCAGCTTCGGGAATAACATAATATCTGCTTCCGGATTCCTCTCTGAAAGGAACATTATGATGATCTGTAATTATTACGGTCATACCCAGTGATTTTGCATAAGCTATGGCATCATATGCCGCTATTCCGTTGTCACAGGTCACAATGATATCCACGCCGCTCTCAAATGCAGATTTTATAAGATTTTCATTGATACCGTAACCGTCAGCTATCCTGTCCGGGACAACATAATCCACATTTGCACCCGCATTTTTAAGTGCCGTCAGCAATATGTAAATAGAACAAATGCCATCAATATCATAGTCGCCGATAATGCGTATGTTTTTCTTTTCCGCAATTCCGGCAGTAATGATATCAATGGCTTTATCCATGTCCTTTAACAACCACGGAGAATGGAGTTTTGACGTATCTTCACTAAAATACATCAAAAGCTCCTCTTCTGTGATTATATCTCTATTTCTGATAACTCTGGCTACAACCGGATCAATATGAAATTTTTCGCCTATACCGTTAAAATCGGCTTTCTTTCCATATATTCTCCAATTTTCCATATTTCCTCACATTCTGCAGGCCACGAAATATGACCGCAGCAAACAGTTTCTTCTTTTACTCTGATTTTGGCGGGAATTTCATCATAAACGTATGCCACAGCGAACCTGATACACATACTGATGAATATGCACCACAGATTACACCCACTATAAGCGGCAGAGAGAACTCCCTGATTGATGTAACTCCGAGTATAAAAAGCATTACAAGCATTATGCCTGTTGTTATTGAAGTATTGATACTTCTTGAAAGTGTGGATGTAACGCTTCTGTTAACAACATCAGAAAGGTTCTCTTTCTGTGCCTTAGTCTTGACATCCTCACGGATTCTGTCAAAGATAACGATAGTTGCATTGATTGAATAACCTACTATCGTAAGTATGCAGGCAATAAATGTATTACCCATAGGTATCCTTGCGACAGCATAGAAAGCAACCACAACAAGTACGTCATGAAGAAGTGCTATAATTGCACTTGTGGCAAATCTGATATTTCTGAACCTTACCCATATGTAAAGAAGAATTGCAACCATTGCAACACTCAAAGATATTATTGCATCTCTCTGCATTTCCTTACTTACCGTTGAACTTATGCTCTCTGAAGTAATCTTCTTAGGGTCAACGGAATATTTTTCTTCCAAAGCTTTACTGATTTTCTCGCCCTGCTCTGCCGTAAGTTCTTTTGTCTTAAATACAACCTCAGTGCTTCCTTCAACGCGCTGAGTCTGGATAGTACCGATTCCTATAATATCCTTTATGACAGGAACCACATCATTTTCAATCTCCGACTGGCTGAGTGCCTCGTTAAATGTAACTGATGTAGAAGAACCTCCTACAAATTCAATGCTAAAGTTGAATACGCCTTTTCCGTTCACACCGTTTATTATCATTGCCACAACGCCAACTGCTATAAGTGCCAGTGATATTAAAAGATATACAACCTTTTTCTTCATAAAGTTAAATATCTTCTTAGGCTTTTGCATACCGTAAAGAGACGGCTTGTTTGCACCCAACTGGAAAAACAGCTTTATGATAAACTTTGTCACAACAATAGCAGTAAACATTGAAAGTATAATACCTATGGCAAGCGTAACGGCAAATCCCTTTACGGTACCGGAGCCAAGTGCATAAAGCACTACCGCTGCAATAAGTGTTGTTATATTACCGTCAAAGATAGCACTGAAAGCCTTGTCAAAACCGTTCTTAATAGCAGTTTCAACAGTATATCCGTTTGCCAGTTCTTCTCTTATTCTCGCAAATATAATTACATTGGCATCAACCGCCATACCTATTGACAGTACGATACCGGCAATACCCGGAAGAGTAAGTGTTACTTCAAATGCACTTACCGCAAATATAACAAGTCCGATGTATATTATAAGTGCAATACTTGATGCAAGACCCGGAATTCTGTAATAAGCTATCATAAATACGATTATAAGAATGATACCTATTAAAGCAGCCATAAGGCTCGTGTCTATTGCATTGCTTCCAAGCTCGGGAGCTACTATATTTGAACGAAGTGTCGTAAGTTCAAGAGGAATGGCACCTATTCTTATATATGTTGCAAGTGTATCGGCAGCCTCATAGCTTTCCATATTATCAATGGATACTTCACCGCCTGTAATTTCCTTCTCGCATATCGGATTGCTGATCTGCTTTCCGTCATATACAATAGCTATCTTCTTATCATTTGTATTAGTCTTCTGTGATACCCTTCTGGTGCCTTCAGCAAATTTCTCAGCACCTTCCTCAGTAAGGGTCAAAGATACCAGATACTTCTTGCTGCCTGTTGTATTATCAGTCGTATACATTGCCTCGGCATCTTTTATGTCGCTTCCTGTTATGATGACATTCTCATCCACGTCCACAAATTCAAGAGAACCAGGCTGTCCAAGGTCGTCGAGTATAGCCTTTGCTGATGCCATATCCGTACTCTTAAGAGGTATCTCAACATTTATTCTGTTGTCACCCTCCTGATATACATTTGCCTCTGTGCTATACTTTTCAACTCTCTTCTGGAGTTTGTAAATAGTGTCTTTCATATCCTGACTTGATGGATTTTCCTCAACAGTCTGGAAGGTTATGCTAAGACCACCGTTAAGGTCAAGACCAAGCTTGATATCCTCGGCACTTCCGTACTTGTCCTTGCCGATACCGAAATAAGCTATGTAGCTTATTCCAAGCAATACTGCGATAAGAAGGACTAACTTACCAATCTTCTTTCCCATTTCGTAAAAACTTCCTTTCCATTAATTATCTGCCATGGCAGCTTTTATCATTATGGCACATTCAACTCTTTTTCTCTGCAATTCACAGCCGATATCATATGTACCATTAATGTCACCCGTAAAGTTGTAGGCATTAGCCGCACAACCGCCGCTGCAATAAAACCTTGCAAAACATTCTTTGCACTTAGGCTTTGCATAAACATTGCAGCCTTTAAATTTTTCGCATATATCTTCTCTTACAATTCCTTCGTCTACATTTCCTAAAAGGAACTCTTCCTGACCCACAAACTGATGGCATGGATACAAATCACCCCACGGAGTAACGGCAAGATATTCCGTTCCCGAGCCACAGCCTGACAGTCTCTTATACACACACGGACCGCCGTTTAAGTCTATCATAAAGTGGAAAAAGTTAAATCCTTTTCCCGCCTTTTTTCTTGAAACTATTTCCTTTGCCAATGTGTCATATTCTTCAAGAAGCTTTTGCACATCCTCCTGCTTTATGGCGTAATCCTCCGTGTCAGGTGCCACCACAGGCTCTACCGATATCTGTTCAAAGCCCATATCTGCCAACGACAATACATCCTTTGAGAAATCAAGATTATGATGAGTAAATGTACCACGCACATAATAATTCATCTGATTTCTGCTGTCGGCAAATTTCTTGAACTTAGGCATTATGAGGTCGTAACTGCCCTTGCCGTTTCTGAACGGACGCATATGGTCGTGTACTTCCTTTCGGCCATCCACGCTCAAAACCACATTTCCCATTTCCCTGTTAGCAAATTCCATAACCTCGTCATTTAAGAGAACGCCGTTTGTCGTAAGGGTAAATCTAAACTTTTTGTTATGTTTCTCTTCAAGGCTTCTTCCATACTCCACAAGCTGCTTTACCACTTCAAAATTCATAAGCGGTTCTCCGCCAAAGAAATCCACTTCAAGATTCTTTCTTTTTCCTGAGGAAGCAACCAGAAAATCCAGGGCTTTTTTACCAACTTCAAAGCTCATAAGAGCCCTTCTTCCATGATACTCGCCTTCCTCGGCAAAACAATATTTGCATGCCAGATTGCAATCATGTGCTATATGCAGGCACAACGCCTTAACAACATGTTCCCTGTTCTTAAAATTGTCTATGTATTCTTCATAGATATCCTCAGTGAAAAGAGCACCCTCTTCCTTAAGTTCACTTATCTCGGCATACGCTTCGCGGATGTCCTCCTCACTATATTTCCCGGCAAGCTGCTTTACTATATCATCAAGGCTGCTTTTTTCATAAACAGCCACTACATCATACACAACGTCATCAACCACATGAACAGCACCGCTGTTTACGTCTAAGACTATGTTATAGCCGTTGTTCTTATATTGATGAATCATCACAAAATTTCCTTTCAAACCGTAAAATGCCAAAAGAAGTACCGGACAAATGTGCTTTCGGTTATCTTCTTTTACATTAATAAGAGAGTGATAAACACTCTCTTATCATAATTAGTTGTTCTTATTCTCGCAGCTCTGATTACCTACTGTACAAGATGTCTTACAAGCTGACTGACAAGATGTCTGACACTCACCACAACCGCCGTTCTTAACGGTATCTTTCAGATTCTTAGTATTGATTGTCTTAATATGCTTCACAACGATTACCTCCTGATGATATTTAACTTGATGTATTATATCATATGTAACCCCGTTTGTCAAACTGTTGAAACAGCTTTTTATATTCTTACATTACACTTTATTTTACATTTAAGGTTAAACTTCAAAGAATATCTGTCGATATTTTAAATAGCCTAATAGTACCGCTGTAAAAAAATATGAAAGGCGGTATTTTTCCATGATTATCAATTCAAGCAATGTAGATATGCACTCAACACGCATATTCTCAAGCGTTGCCTCATACTCTAAGGCAACAGTAACCACTGGCAGAAAAATCGCAGGTTTAAAAAGCCTGAACGGTTTTTCAAACACCTTAAAACTAAATGTCACCAAGGCAGAAAACACTCAGGAAAGCAGTAGAACAGACAGTGCACAGGAACTTAGAAACAAGACCATAACCTGGCTTATCGACCTGCTTACCCGCATGAAAAACAGGACAGTTTCATCGGATGAGAACGGAGCAGATACTCTTAATATCACTACATCATCCACACCTACCATGTGGACTGAAACTACGGAACATTTTTCTTACAGTGAAGCCGAAGAAACCACTTTTGCTGCCACAGGTGCGGTAGTTACAGGGGACGGTCGGACAATCCCTGTAGACGTATCCTTCTCGCTCTCAAGAAGTTTTACGCAGAGCGTCGAGTATACAAGCATATCAAATGTATCCTCTATACTCACAGACCCGCTGATACTCAATCTTGACTCATCACCTGCCACCGTCAGCTCACAGAAATTTCTGTTTGACCTTGACAGCGACGGAGATTTGGAGGAAATTTCTGCTCCAAGTAAAGGAAATGCCTTTCTTGCTTTAGACAAAAACGGGGACGGAACCATCAATGACGGAAGTGAGCTTTTCGGAACCCTTACCGGAAACGGCTTTAAAGAGCTTGCCGCTTATGATTTGGATAATAACGGATACATTGATGAGAACGACGAGATTTTCAAAAAGCTCAAAGTATGGATAAAAGACGAAGAAGGCAATGACGTCCTCCTTAACCTCAAAGAGGCAAATGTAGGTGCCATATGCCTTAAGAATATTGAAGCAGCCTTCTCTATGACAGATGAGAACAATGCACTCAACGGCCTTATGCGAAGAACCGGCTTCTATATAAAGGAAACCGGAGAATGTGCAAGCATCTCGCAGATTGACCTTGCTATGTAAACCGGCAGGCTGCATCTTAAGTTCAATACAAAATAGTTTAATACAAAATCCCACAGACCTTTTATGAGCCTGTGGGATTTTTCTCTTTTGCCTATATTTATGCCAAATATTCTCCTTCAAACACAGTATCCGCTCCCCCTGTAAGATACACAAGTGAGCTTTCTCTGTCCCACTTTACACGGACGCTTCCGTAAAGCATATGTACATTTGCACTCTCATTTGCAAGTCCGTTTAAAACTGCCATAACAAGGGATGCGCACGCTCCCGTACCACATGCGAGAGTAGGTCCTGAGCCTCTTTCCCACACTCTCATAACAAGGTTTTTCTTGTCAATGACTTCCACAAATTCCACATTTGTCCTTTCAGGGAAAATGCGGTGATTTTCCAGAACCCTTCCCACAATCTCAAGTTCTATGTCAGTCACATTATCCACAAAGATTACCGCATGAGGATTGCCCATAGACACACAGTTGATATAATATGTATATTTCCCAAGCACCAAAGGAGCGTTAATTACAGTATCACAAAATCCCTTAACCGGTATCTTTTCAGGCGAAAATATGGGGCTTCCCATATCCACGGTAACCTCCGTGACAACACCTTCCATAACCTTCATCGTGAGGGTTCTTATACCGGCAAGGGTTTCTATACTGATTATATTTTTATCAGTCAGTCCTTTTTCATACACATATTTTCCAAAGCATCTTATACCGTTACCGCACATGGCAGCCCTGCTGCCGTCACTGTTATATACAGACATAAAGAAATCTGCTTTTTGCGATGGTTCTATAAGTATTATTCCGTCAGCACCCACTCCAAAATGCCTGTCAGACATACTGACTGCCAGTTTTTCCGGCTCATCAGGTCTGCTTTCCATACAGTTGATGTATATATAGTCATTTCCGAGTCCCTGCATTTTTGTAAAGCATACTTTTTTACTCATAACAACCAGCTTTGCTTTTTGTATCAGTATATTCTTCGGAACACATCCATGTTACAACTTTGTGCTCTTAACCTGAATTGTGAAGCTATACTGAATTGTGAGGCTGTACTGAATTGTATGCTTACGCTAAGCTGCACTTGTAGCCTTCCTGCGTAACGGCATCAATATACGCCTGAACATTCTGGCCGGCAGGCATTGTAAATACAGCCTTCTTCTCCTCAAGACTTACGTTTACATCCGTAGCCCCAAGTCCTGATATGGCATCCGTAACATGCTTTACACAGTGTCCGCACATCATTCCTTCGATATTCAATGTTACCATGGTTTTTTTCTCCTTTCCGCGAAGTCTTAACGCATTTGTCACTACAAATATACTGCTGAAACTCATAGCCGCAGCGCCAATCATAGGGCTTAATTTCAATCCGAATGCATTGTAAAAAACGCCTGCTGCCACAGGTATTCCAAGACAGTTATAAAAGAATGCCCAAAAAAGATTTTGCTTGATGTTTCTTATAACCGCTTTACTGAGTGATATGGCATTTACCACATCCATAAGGTCATTTTTTATAAGAATTATATCGGCACTCTGCCTTGCAATATCCGTTCCCGCACCTATTGCTATTGATATGTCGGCTCTCTCTAAGGCAGGTGCATCATTGATTCCGTCGCCTACCATAGCCACCTTCTCGCCTTCCTCCTGAAGATGTCGCACAACAGCCTCCTTATCGGCAGGAAGAACTTCCGCAATAATATTATCAAGTCCTAATTCGTTTCCTATACCCTTTGCGGTCTTTTCGTTGTCTCCCGTAAGCATCGTTACCTTAAGGCCCATCTTTTTCAGCCTTTGTATGGCAGCTTTGCTTGTAGGCTTTACGGTATCCGCCACGGCTATAATACCTATAACCGCATTTTCTTTTGCAAAATACATGGCAGTCTTTCCGATTTCGGAAAGTTTTTCTGCCGCATCTTCGGATTCGCCCAAGGATATATTTTCCTCAGCCATAAGTCTTTTATTTCCCGCCAGATATCTTTTTCCGTCAATATACGCCGACACGCCCTTTCCGCTTATTGCGGCAAATTTTTCAGTCGGAAGCTTATCTATTCCTTTCCCGTCACAATACTTTACTATAGCCTCCGCAAGAGGATGCTCGCTTTGTGCCTCAAGGCTTAACGCTATGCCAAGCATGGTTTCCTCGCTTACACCGTAAGCAGACACATCAATAACCACCGGTTTTCCATTGGTTATTGTACCTGTCTTATCGAGTACTATATGAGTTGCATTATGAGCCACCTCAAGAGCTTCTCCGGACTTTATGAGTATGCCCTGCTTTGCACCACGACCCGTTCCCACCATTATGGCCACCGGAGTTGCAAGTCCGAGTGCACAAGGGCAGGATATTACAAGAACACATATTGCCATAGAAAGTGCAAATTCAAAGCTATGTCCCAAAGCCATCCACACAAGCGCCGTCACAAGCGCTATAGCTATAACTACAGGCACAAATACAGATGCCACCTTATCGGCAAGTTTTGCTATGGGTGCCTTTGTCTGGCTTGCATTTTCTACAAGACGGACTATCTGTGCAAATGTAGAATCCGTACTCAGTTTTTCGGTTCTTACCTTTACGGCACCATTTTTATTCATGGTAGCCGCTATAACCTTATCGCCTGATTTCTTATATACGGGAATACTTTCTCCCGTTATGGCCGACTCATCGACGTTTGTACTGCCCTCTATAACCACACCGTCAACAGGCATGCTGCTTCCGGGCTTTACAAGTACTATATCGCCAACCATAACATTTTCTATGTTTACCGTTTCCTCGCCGGTACTTTTCAGCACAACAGCCGTCTTCGGAGACATATCCATTAGGCTTCTTAAGGCTTCGCTTGTCTTTTTCTTAGACCTTGCCTCAAGCATTTTTCCGAAAGTTATAAGGACAAGTATCATAGCAGCAGTTTCAAAGTATAAATCCTCGTGATACGTCATAACTATATCCATATTGTGATTTGCCATGCCATAGTTAATCCTGAATATGGCAAATATGCCGTAAGCAAGTGATGCTCCGGAGCCTATGGCTATAAGCGAATCCATATTAGGCGACAGCCTGAAAAGGTTTTTAAAACCATTCACATAATATCTTCTGTTAATGAACACTATGGGAATACAGAGCAAAAACTGTATAAAAGCGAAATTTGCAGCATTCATATGTCCGGTTAAAAAAGACGGCAGAGGTACATTTACCATATGCCCCATTGAAATATACATAAGCACCGTCAGAAATACGGCTGATACTATGAGTCCGTTCTTTATATTATTTTCTTCTCTTGAAATTTTATCATCAGCCTTCTCATTATCTTTAGATAAAACTTTTGAAGCGGATGACTCATCTATCCCATAACCTGCCGACACTACCGCCTGTTTGATATCGTCACTTTTCAGCACATTTTCGTCATAGTCCACCTGCATGGTATTAGTAAGCAGATTGACGCTTACCGTTCTTACGCCGTTAAGTTTGCCCACACTCTTTTCTACCCGCGACGAGCACGCCTGACAGGTCATTCCCGTAACGGTAAATCTTTCTTTCATTTTAATCTCCATTCCGGAGCGTTAGCGACGGGGCGAAGAGAAATTCGCGAATGCGATTTCTCTTCTGCCATCAAAGCTAGTTGTGACGCTCCGGCAAAACTAGCCGTATGAAAAATCAGCACATCAGTGTGATTTTTCATACTAATCTCCATTATCGCCGCCGTAATTCCGGCTGACTATTTTACTTCCTTCACGACAACCTTCAATGTGGCTGTCACATCCTTGTGAAGCTTTACCGGCACCTCATATGTGCCGAGACTCTTTATAGACTCCTTAAGCACCAGCTTCTTTTTGTCTATGTCAAGTCCAAACTGCTTCTTCGCTTCATCCACAATCTCCTTTGCCGATACCGCGCCAAATATTTTGCCGCCTTCGCCTGTTTTAAGTCCGACAACTACCTGCTTATCTGAAATCTGCTCACCAAATGCTTTTGCCTCTGCAAGCTTTTGTGCAGCCTCTTTTTCCTCACGCGCCTTCTGAAGCTTTAAGTCATTCAGGTTCTTGCTGTTCGCCTCAACGCCCAGTTTCTTCGGCAAAATAAAATTTCTTGCATATCCTTCATTGACCTTTACTATCTGTCCCTTTTTTCCAAGCGACTTAACATCCTCCAGCAATATAACTTCCATTGTTTCCTCCATTTCCAAGTGCCTGTACAAAATAACTCTGACTTTATCAGTGCAGACACTAAATCTCGTTATTCTCTATCATGCTTGTGATTGTCATTTTAAGAAGCTTTACCGCTTCCTCCGTAGAAGTATTGACAAGCTGTGCTCCCGCGATATTCATATGTCCGCCTCCGCCAAGCTTCTCCATTATGAGCTGTACGTTTATCTCATCAATAGAACGCGCACTTATATATATCTTATCGTTGTAAGAAGTCATGACAAATGAAGCCTTTATACCGTTTATATTAAGAAGTTCATTTGCCGCCTGTGCCGCTACAATGGTAGGGCTTTCTATGGCGTCAGCCTTAATTGACGATATGACAAAGCATTCCTTAAATATCTGTGCATGGCTTATGGCGTCAGCCTTAGCCTTATAATCACGCATATCGTTTCTAAGGAGCTTCCTTACCCTCGTTATATCAGCACCGCTTCTTCTGAGAAATGCAGCAGCCTCAAATGTTCTGACACCCGCCTTGTTGACAAAGTTATCCGTGTCGATAATCATTCCGGCATAAAGCGCGTCAGCCTCAATAGGTCTTAACCTTACGCCCTCCTTGATGTACTGGAGTATCTCGGCAACCATCTCACAGGAAGATGAGGCAAACGGCTCGACATATGAGAGAACCGCACCCTGTATCGTATCGTTTCCTGCCCTGTGATGGTCAAGCACCACCTTGGTTCTGCACTTGTCAAGAAGCTCAACACACTCAGTAATGGAAGTCTTATTCACATCCACTATGACAACAGCAGTATTGTTATCCACCAAATCAAGTGCCGCATCACCGTTTATAATCATATCCTTTTCATAATCGGAATTGCCTATAAATTTATCGATAAAAGGTCTGACTGATGTCGTAATGTCATTTATTACAATGTACGCTCTCTTATCAAGCGCCTTGGCACACCTGTATAAGCCGACAGAGGCACCAAATGAATCCACATCTCCAAGCTTATGACCCATAATCATAACCTTGTCTTTATTCTCGATTATTTCCCTGAGGGCATGAGCCTTAACCCTAGCCTTAACTCGCGTATTTTTCTCTATCTGCTGACTCTTTCCTCCAAAATAAAGTATCTTATCCCCATCCTTTATGACAACCTGGTCGCCGCCTCGTCCGAGAGCAAGGTCCATAGCCTGCCTTGCTTTTTCATAATTCTTGGCATAGGTATCCTCATTTGCACCGATACCTATACTTATGGTCACACGCATTTCGTTACCGATATTTACCGATTTTACCGCCTCAAGCACAGAGAATTTATCCTCTTCAAGCTGCAAAAGATACTTATACCTCATAACGACAAGATATTTATCCTTCTCGAGCTTCTTTATGACTGCGCCTCCGCCGCTGAAGCTTTTGTTTATGTTTCTGTCTATAAGTCCCATAAGAAGAGACTGCCTTACTTCCTCTATAGTGTCAAGCACTTCGTCATAATTATCAATGTAAATCAGTCCTGCTACAAACTTCTCATCCTCTATATGCTGAATGTATTCATTGACCTCTGTCTCGTCAAAAAGATACACGGATACAAGAAATGAATCCTCTGAAGAAGTAAGAAGGTCACTGGTATCAGTAAGTCCGTCTATAGGAACTCTCCTAAGTTCAACCCTGTAATCCCTGTCACGGTACTTTATATTGATACTGTTGGTAATGTCAACATTCTCAGGAACCACTTCCTTAGGAAGTTCAGGGAACACTGAAAAAATGTACTTATTGCTGACATTTTCCCCTTCGGTCACATCATAAAACTTAAGATTGCACCACAAAATCTTTCCGTCACCGTCAAGAATGGCATACGGAACCTCAAGTTCATTTAACATCTGCTTCTGCACCTGGGCATACCCCACCGCAAAATCCACTACCGAATGTAAAATGGAAGGTTTCATTCTGAACACAAGTATAACGGTAATAATACAGTATACCAGCGTAAACGCAAGAAGCAAAAGAGCTGCCCTCCTACTTACAAACGCCATTGCTATATTCACGGTTATAAGCAGTGCGCCTATGTAAAACGGCCACTGCATATACGTTTTTAGTCTTCCTTTTAATTTAATCTGGTTAGATGCCTTCATATTGACCTCCTTAAACCTTAGGAATACATTTTAACATTTTTTTGTATAATAGTCAAATTTGCAGTAAGTAAAACGTACATAAAAGTCTGTTCTGCCGCCTGTATCCGTTCAATGATATTATATGCCCGAATGCAACATCCATTACTGTTTGTTCATAACAGCCTGTATCCGTTCAATAGCAGCATTTACCGTATCCGCATTCGGCACCATAACGTATACCGAAGATGTCGGCATAGAGTAGCATGAGCTGTACATTCCCGTTCCGTCCACTGCGTAAGTGTTCACCGTCCACGAACCGCCCTCGTCAAGCTGCTTCTTTACAAGTGAAGATATAAAGTCAGTACTTACATTTGTTGCAAATGTACCTGTCATACTGTTCATAATTCCTGTGTAGTTGGTAAGTATCGCAGGAGATGCCGCCTTAGCTATCACCGCCTGTATGACAGCCATCTGGTTCTTTCCACGCTGCCTGTCACCGCCGGGAAGCTGATATCTTTCACGAACGAATGCAAGTGCCTGAGAGCCGTTAAACGTATTGTAACCCTCCACAACATTTACACCGTAATTGGCAAATGCATATTCTGAATATACGCTTACTCCGCCAAGTGCATCTATCAGTTTTTCAAAGCCTACAAAATTCACCTGTGCGTAGTACTTAGGCGTAATTCCATAAAGCATTCCAAGAGCTCCCATTGATACCTCTACGCCGTATATTCCCGCATGCGTCAGCTT
Source organism: uncultured Eubacterium sp. (assembly GCA_945920185.1). Taxonomy (GTDB): domain Bacteria; phylum Bacillota; class Clostridia; order Lachnospirales; family Lachnospiraceae; genus CAMEJP01. The sequence goes on from CAMEJP010000018.1 coordinate 32,185, forward strand.
GTCGCACACTCCGTCTGATATAGGAAGCGGTACAAAATAGTCTCGCGGAGTATTTACAAGAAGTACTTCTCTTTTGTTCGGATTGACAAATGCCAGAATGTTTACGTCACTTCTGCTGACATCAAGAATATTGCTCCTTGTGTCGGAACCGCTTATATACACGACAAATGCATCAGGGTCAAAGCTGCTTGTGTCAAGCGTCGTATATTCCGTATTATAACCTGCCTCTCCCATGCCACCCTGCTGATTTTCATTTGAAACGCCGGAAGGCTCATCAATCACAACCTTGTTTGTGTACCTGTATTCATATACAATCTTAATCCTGCTCTCTATATCCTCATAGCCCTCAAGGTCAGTGAGAATCGAAATATATGACTCGTTTAAAACAAATGCGTCCACATCTCCTGAAAGAAGGGCATCCACTGTTTCCACCGGTGAAGCGTATTCCTTTAAATTGAGTGCAGAATTTATTTTTTTCTGCAGATTTTCCACAAGCTCGTCCGTATGTTCTTTATCAAAAGTAGTATTTACTGCAATTTTCTTTCCGGTCAAATCCTCGGCAGACGAAATTTTACTGTCAGCCTTTACAAAGACCGCAACAGTATTTTCCTGAACTTCAATTCCCGTAACCTTATCAAGCGTATTGGAAGCATGATTGACCATATATGCACTGTATCCGTATACTCCTATAAACAATACTGACATCACTATGGAAATGATTCCGCCTGCCTTGAATCTAGTAAGAAATGCCGTAACTGCTGCCACAACAAGTACAAATGCCACGGCAACGGCAAAATATTTCATCGGAAGCATATTAAGTCTTCCGACAGACACAAGAAATACTATACCTAAGACAAACTCCAAAGCTGCCAATATCCATTCTGTTATTTTTAAAGCCTTCATAACACATCTCCTATTCAAACGGACCTTACAAATCCGCTTCTCTACTCGCTCAAAATATTATTTTTATCATCATCTTTCTATTATACTCACATAAACTCTGTAATTCAAGATTTGTTTATCGCTTATCAGACGTCTTTTCCAAATCTCCTTTGCAAAATATACGTTTTACTCCACTATTTTTGATAGCGTTTTGTACCCTGTTTTCTTTTTGAATAATTCCTTATAATTAACATATACTTTTAGTAAAGAAAGGACTGTTGTTAAGTGAATACCAATTATAATAATATATTGCTAAGGATTAATGATCTTTGTCAGGAATACGGTTGGAATCACTATCGTCTGGCTAAAATGGCTGACATACCTTTAGCATCACTTAACTCTATGTTTCACAGAAATACTTATCCGTCTCTGCCTACTCTTGAAAAGATATGCGACGGTTTCCAGATTTCTATGAAAGATTTTTTTGAGTTTGACAAAAAGTTGCACAATTTATCCCTTACCAAGGACGAGCAGTATCTTTACAACGAATACAGGCAGTTAAGCAGAACAGATAAGAAACGCCTTCTGTCATATGTTGACGGTCTTAACAGACAGACTACACCAAATGACGAATTGCAATAATAAATGCTTCGCTTAGACGTGGGACTTCCCACTTCTACCATACAAAAGATACGGCAGCAAAATAACTGTAATAAATACCTCCCTGCAAAACAGGGAGGTATTTTAGTTTAATTTATCCCTTTGGCGGTATCTTTTTAAACATCGCCTTTGCCACAGCTTTTATTCTGTATGCTACCCTTTTGGGTCTTTTTATGATGGCGATAATCACACGCCACACCCAGAAAAGCGGCAAAAGAAACGGCGCCTTTTTAAGAGAAGGAAATGCTTCCGACATAACGTCATACGGGAGAAATGCACTCTGTAGCAGATATTTAAATTTTCCCTCGCTCTTTATCTTATTGTTTACCATGTTGGATAAAGTTCCGTATGTGCCGCTTTCGATGATATAAGAAGCCGTCGTCTCAAGCTCAGCTTTATAAACACCGTCACCAAACCAGCATTCGCTTAAATCTGCCACATTCTTTTCAAATTCAAGAAGATTAAGCTGTGAAAGCGCATTTTCAACATAAGGCCTGTCCATATGGCTCTCAAACGTCTTTCTCATAACATATATGTCCATTACCGACCTTATTCCCGAACCGCAATTATTAAAATGCTTGCTAAATTTTCCATATTGCATTTTATTTCAAATATATTTACATTTTTTGCAAGTTTTCCTGCAATAATAAGAGTCTTTCTCATAAGCCTCTCGTCCCTTGGGCGGTATATCTGATTGAGAATATATGGAAAAGCACTTTTCAGATCAAGACTTTTTGCAACATTGTTTGTGCCGCGCTTTAACAAAAAGACTGCACTTACAGGCGCACTGATATTATTTTCTATACCATGCTTACCGCACCATGGCGTTCCGTATACTCTTATATGAGTGTCTCCGGCATCGCTTTTTACGGAAACAAGAGGCTTGTCATCATTTATCATTGTAACCTTTTCTCCAAAATACTCGCGCCATATTGCGGCGTGAGTGGACTTGCCCGTTCCGCTTGGGGCTAAAAACAACACTGCCTTTCCCTCAATCATCAATGCTGACGAGTGAAGAAGCACTGTGTTCTTTTCAATAAGCCTCGATATACTTATATCTGTTATCTATCTGAACAAATGTATCTGCAATTCGTATTGTAAACATATCTGTTTCCTATCTTTTTTATTCTGTCAGTCCGCGATACTGTTCAGGCACGGCATTTATATCATATATCATATTATTTCTATGATATGTCACATTTTTCTTTATCACTTTAGCAGGATCTCCGGCTATCAAAGAGTTTTTTGGGAAATCCTCTGCCACCGTAGCCCTCGCCGCTACTATTGAACCTGTACGGATATGTGCACCCGGCAAAAGCGTCGCACGATATCCAATCCATGTCCAATCCTCTACTATTATTGAATTATCTACACTTTTAAGTCCGTTACAGTGAAGCAAAACATCTGTCGCCATAAGGCAAAATTTTCCGATATCTATTGTGCCGAATTTCCCTGCATAAATTTTATTGTCATTGTTCAGTGCAGAAAACTCACCACATCTTATATAGGAAGCAGAAACAGCCTTTGCATTTATTGCTTTATTAAGCATTGTCTGTGAATTATTTTCAAAAACCATAATATTATCATCACCGACAGTTATATCATAGGATATTGAAGGGTCCTGTTCTCCCACAAAGATATGATTTCCGATACCGGATACCTTAATATCGGATACTGCCTTTATGTCAAATATATTTCCAAATATATCTTCATAATATCCGACAAAGCGGTTAAGAGTAAATTCCCCGTGTGTTGCCAGTACAAGACGGTTATCAACATCTAAACCTGCATCCTTTAAAGCCCTAAGAATATGTGTTCCTGCTGTAATCGAAACTACTACGCATAGCTGCGTATGCTTGTCAGGCATCGACAGCTTGTCAGAAAGTATCTTCTCAGAGTCAAAATCCTTAATGTCAAGACTTAAAGAAACTCTTCTTCCGGTTTTTGCACACAGCTCCTTTTCAAACTCTGCCGTAGCACCTATAAGCACCATATCACCTTTTGCAGATTTTATGATATCTTCCGCAAGGCGTTTTAAAATAGTTTTTTCATAATATCTTTGAACAGAATACTGATACTCATAACGCCTTTTTTCATAATCAGTTTTTTCCTCCGCAACATCAGCCACACAGTCCGTAAAATATCTGTAGTAGGCTTTGTTTGCAACAAAGAAGTCATTTTTCAAAGCATCCGCACATACATATGAAAGCGCCGGAATCACATCACATTTTGCAATGCCACTGACAATTCCCTCACATCTGTCATAAAAATTATTAAGACGCATCAATCCGGTGATTTTTTCAGATATTGTAAAGTTTCCGTCTTCGCTTAGAGTCTGATACGCATGGCGGTTACACTCAAGGATTATCTTCTTTTCAGGAAATGTAATTTTCAGCCACTGCACATACTCTTCAAAAAGTGCTTTCAACTCATCAGCACTGTAGCTTAAAGGGTCACATTCCTTTATGCTGATGCGTTTATTAGTTTTTGTCTCCTCTTTAAGTTTTGATATTATGGCACTGTTTATATTGTTATCCGTTATTCGGAAGGCTTTTCCGTTAGCATATGCTACCTCAAGAAATCGAAATCTCGCATCGGCAACATCGATAATCACATAATCGAATTCTTCAGAAACCTCAAGACATCCTGTCATTTCCGCTTTATGAACATACGAAACGTAATCGCTGCATTTATCAAGGGGTAATAAGATATCCTTATTGTGTGCAGCGTTAAAACCAAGTACAAACGGCGAGATGTTGGTTATCCTGTTCACATTTTTAATATCTCTGTCACTTCCGCAAAAGGCAATTGCATCATCAACAATCTTTGAACCAATGGTAATAACGTTCATTGCTTTCTCCTTCTATCTTTCAGTCATCTGCATATAAGCACTGTCAAGCACATCCGTTTCCAGAATATTCTGCGTAAACGGATCCCTCGTCCATGCCACGTCTTCTTTTATTACCCTTGCCGGATTTCCGGCAAGAATACAGTTGTTAGGATATTTTTTATTTGCAAGCGAACGCCCACCAAGAATACATCCTGTTCCTATATGTGTTCCGGCAAGTATAAACGCCTCATAGCCGACCCATATATGGTCATCCAGCTTTATTTCAAATTTTGACGGTGCTTCTATTTTATTGTAGTTAATTCTGCGCTCTGATGATGTGTCAAAAATGGCATGTCCGTCTCCGGCATGAACGACAATACCATTTGAAAACATACAGTCATTGCCGACACTGGTACTTCCAAAATTACAAAATGCAAATCTACAATTCTCTGCAAAGCTGCAATTGTCACCAATGCTGCATTTACTGCCATCATTGAGTATCATCTTCATTTTAGCACTTCTAAAATTTTTACCGATTTTAAGACTGTTCTGATTCCAGACGGCAAGTATAACCTCAAACACCTTCTGGGAACTGACATCCAGTTCAACGCTTGACGCCAGTCCGCAAGCCATAATTTTTGTTCCTTCACTTAAACTTAGAACGCTGTTGTGAAACACATCAAAATATCTTCCCTTAAAATTTTCCAGGTTTACAGGTTTATGAGAAGAATAGAAACATGCGTTTAACGGACAAAAGCCCGAACCGTTGTCCCATAGAATTTCCAACATATCATCATTTTGTTTTAAATGAGTGATAAGACACAGATATTCATCTTTATTTTCCAACACGGCTGCAAGCTCACTGCACATCTTTCCCTCTGCACAGGCAGAGTCATAAGGTATTGAAAATGCTACCTTCTGCTTATATTCGCTTTCTAATCTTTCTGCATACTTCTTTGAACCGCCAATAAGGATAATCTTTTTCCCTTTTATGGAAGCCTCCATTGATTTAAATGTTTCCGGAAGCATCATAAGGTCTACTTTATCCTGAAGCTTGTCCTCATATTCCTTCAAAAGAGTATTTTCTTCGCCTCCGCTAAACCCTCCGTTTTTCTCAATGGTTCTTAAGCATTTATCAATATATTCATAATATTCTTCCGAATAATACAGGCCGTCAAATGTCTTATACATTTCACCACCGAGAATAAAATCTGACGAAGGTATCAGCGTACATTTTACCTTTTGCAAAAAAATACTGCTACATTTATCAACAAAGCCATTAAGCATGGAAATATGCCTGTAATCATTATCGTTTACGATTTCTCCATCTTGATCATACTGAAATGCACGTTTTACATCAAGAAATACCGGTTGTTTGTTTCCGATTGCTTTAGTGAATGAATCTGCAAAGGCGGTAATTTCACTTTCGATTTTACTGTCCGTCCACGATAGCGGATTTATTTCCTGCTCCTTTATGATTCTTGTTCCGGCAAATGCTTCAATTGCCTTTTTTATGACCTCCTTGCCGGTTTTGACGGTATCCGTAAGCGTAACACGAAAAACTCTCCCGTCCTCAAGCATACACTCCCATATCGGATTTATTGCACACCACATATCCAGACATACATAGGAACACTTTGAATTCTTGAGCTGTCCGAGTATATTTTTATTGACATCCCAAAGTGTAATCTTTTTTCTGTATGCGTTTTTTTCCGCAATCTCCGACTGGTTTATTATATTGCTCTCCGTAAAACTGCAATTAAGCGTAAACGGTGAGATTCCGACTATTCTGTTGACATCATTGTGTCCGCTGTTATTGATTCTTATTACAGCGTCATCTATTATTCTTGAACCAAATAATGCAAATTTCATATTTTTCCTCACATTCCGAATCATTATATCTCGATATCGTGCCGTGCTTCTACATACTTTGTGCCGGCTGTCCGCCGATGTAGGAGTTTTCTTCAAAGCTTTTATTGACAAATGCCCTGTCCCTGACAACACACTTATCTCCAAGCCTCGTGCCCGAAAGTATAAATGCTCCGATTCCGATATACGTACCTTTTCCTATCACTATTCTGTGCTTCTCAGGCTTGGAGTTGTTAAGGTCGTAGTTAATATTTTTTCCGGTATGCAAATCAAGTATTGCATGACCGTCTCCGTTCATTAATGTTGAATCTTCACATATAACCGTATCATCACCGATAATTACCGTATTAAAAAAGGAATTTCTGATATGAACCCTGTTACACATTTTCACATTTTTTCCGATTACGGCGCATGCACCGTCATAAAATAGTGACGTAATGCCTTCCTTTTCAAGAGTTATTCCGTTTCCTATCGATATATCAGCCTGATTATAGACCGTCATCTTGAGAGGATTTGTATCTTTGGACGCCTCTATGCCGATTGAACAGCCGATACCACACATTTCTATATTTACAAGTCTGTTTGAGGAAATCTCATTGTTATAAATGTCCTTAAAACTTCCCACAAAATTATTAAGCCTGTATATAGGATGGAAATTGCACAGACAATCCCTGTTCATCGCATATCCGCATCTCCATACGGCTTCAAGCAGCTTTGTTTTAGGATATATATACGGAACAGCAATCACATATTCCTTTGACTGATATTTCACATCCTCAAGCTGTTCCATAATACTTTCCATCGTGGAATTTCTGTCATAGCTTACTCTTTTGTAAACCGTCATTCCATACTTTTTCATGAGATTATACTCATATACTTCACAATTCCCGATAAGGATTATCTTTCTGCCGTAAGACCTATGCTTTGTCAAATCCACTACCGGATTATACAATACCTCTTCGACAAAAATCTTTTCCCTGTTGTTATGTGCATCAAGTATGCGCCTGCTTTCTTCATCTGAATAATTGCCCTGTTCCATCGCATACAGGCACTCCAACACATAGTTGTAATAATTTCTTGTAAAGTGAAAAGTATAAGCCATCTTTATCCTGCTGTCACATATCATCTGTTCAGGCATTTCAATCACTTTGCAGCTTACATACTTTTCAAATATATCAACGCATTTATCATAAAATTCATTAAAATTACTGATGTTTCCCGGGTTAGGGAAAATGTCAATACGGTTGGTTTTATCAATGAAGTGAAGTGCGTTATGAGCCTTAAGTAAAACGAGCCTTTCCTCTCCGATATTTTCCTTAAGCGTCTGTGCAAACAGTTCAATTTCTGTTTCAAGCTCCTCCGGGGACATCTTCATGGGATTACATACATTTTCACTCTTAATCTTAACGCCTCGTTCCGTTTCGAGTTCACGACGTACATTTTCAATATTCCCGGCAAGGACATCTTCTTCCGTAATTCTGTATATAACTTCGTCTTCAAACTTAAATTCACGGAAAAGCCGACGGCATACCATCATATCAATCACAACAATTCCTGCCTTCGGGTCTTTTAAGGATTCTGTAATTTCCTTTCGGTAATCCTTCTCAAACACGGA
>CAMEJP010000019.1 GCA_945920185.1 uncultured Eubacterium sp.
GTCGGGAACAGCAATACATCCCTGATTGCAGGTGAATTTGTCATCATCATAACCATTCGGTCGATGCCAAAGCCGATGCCTCCGGTTGGTGGCATACCGATGCTGAGGGCGTTTAAGAAGTCCTCGTCTGTGTGGTTTGCCTCGTCGTCGCCTGCTGCAAAAGCCTCTTCCTGAGCAGCGAAACGTGCGCGCTGGTCAATAGGGTCATTAAGCTCTGAGTAAGCATTTGCCATTTCCCAGCCGTTCATAAAGAACTCAAAACGCTCAACATATTCAGGATTTTCAGGCTTCTTTTTGGTAAGAGGCGAAATCTCCAATGGATGGTCCACAACAAATGTAGGCTGGATAAGGTGCTCCTCAACGAACTCCTCGAAGAACAGATTGAGAATGTCACCCTTCTTGTGTCTTTCCTCAAACTCTACATGCTTTTCCTTAGCAACGGCTCTTGCCTCTTCAAGCGTCTTAATTTCATTAAAGTCAACGCCTGAATATTTTTTAACTGCGTCGACCATGGTTATACGCTCAAATGGCTTTGAAAGGTCGATAGTATGCTCGCCATAGGTGAGTACTTCTGAACCCGTGACCTCCTTAGCAACATAGCGGTAAAGGTTCTCTGTAAGGTCCATCATACCGTGGTAATCCGTAAATGCCTGATAAAGCTCCATAAGTGTAAACTCAGGATTGTGTCTTGTGTCAAGCCCTTCGTTACGGAATACTCGTCCAATTTCGTATACTCGCTCCATACCGCCTACGATGAGTCTCTTAAGGTAAAGTTCAAGTGATATACGAAGCTTCAAATCCTCGTCAAGTGCGTTAAAATGTGTCTCAAAAGGTCTTGCTGCTGCTCCGCCTGCATTTGACACAAGCATAGGAGTTTCAACCTCCATAAAGCCCTGTGCGTCCAAATAACGGCGTATACTGCTGATTACCTTTGAACGTTTGATAAATGTATCCTTAACTTCGCTGTTCATTATAAGGTCGACATATCTCTGACGGTATCTTGTATCTGTGTCCGTAAGTCCATGATATTTTTCAGGAAGTACCTGAAGGCTTTTTGACAAAAGAGTTACCTCTGATGCGTGTACTGATATCTCGCCTGTCTTAGTCTGGAATACTATTCCGCGGATACCGAGAATATCTCCTACATCATATTTCTTAAAATCAGCATATGCCTCCTCGCCAATGTCGTCACGTGCGACATATGACTGTATATTTCCCTTAAGGTCCTGAATGTTGCAGAATGATGCCTTTCCCATGACTCTCTTGAACATCATACGACCTGCAACGGTTACTTCTTTTCCTTCAAGCTCTGCATAATTGTCCTTGATGTCAGTTGAGTGATGTGTCACATCATATTTTGTAATTCTGAATGGGTCTTTTCCTGCTGCCTGTAAGGCGTCGAGCTTTGCCATTCTGTTCTTTATCTGCTCGTTTACATCAATTTCCTGTGTTTTATTCTGCTGCTCTACCACTGATTTTCTCCTTTAATACTACTTCTGAATCGATAATACTTTGAATCTTATAATTCCGCTTGGTGTTTCAACCTCTACCTTGTTGTTTCTTTTCTTGCCAATAAGGGCAGCACCAACCGGTGATTCATTTGAGATGAGTCCGTTAAGAACATTTGCCTCTGTTGAACCTACAATTTTATATTCGTATTCCTCGTTCTCGTCCAAATCCTTAAGTCTTACCGTACAACCGATGCTGATTTTATCTGAATTTACCTCATCATCGCTGACAATTTCAGCATTTTTTAAAATATTTTCGATTTCTTCGATTCTTGCCTCTATATCGCGCTGCTCGTCTTTTGCTGCATCATACTCAGCATTCTCGGATAAGTCACCCTGCTCTCTGGCTTCCTTAATCTTCTGAGCAACCTCCTGTCTTCTCTCAACCTTCAAAAAATGTAACTCGTTCTCTAAGCTTTCAAGTCCGTCCTTTGTAAGTATATTCTTTTTCTCTGCCATTTTAAGCACCTCTCGATTCTTATTATAAATGTTTAAATCATTATCTGTCATTATAGCCCAGTATATATTTATTTGTCAAGTACCACGCAAATATGTGTCTTAGTGTCGTTTCATTTCGCACGTTTAAGCAGGACTGCCATGCGGTATGTTTATTTAAGCTTCGCCGAGCGAATTTATAAGTTCCACCAGTTCTTCGTAGGTTTCCGTCTGATTTACTTCATTTCTAAGTGCTGCCGAATGGGGAAGTCCTGTCGTATACCACGCAACATGCTTTCGCATTTCCCGCACTCCGGTAAATTCGCCTTTGTATCTGATTATAAGCTCTGCATGGCGAAGCATCATTTTTTTAATATCTTCCAATGTGGGCGGGCTTATGACCTCGCCTGTTTTTAGGTAATGGGTAGTCTGACTGAATATCCATGGATTTCCTCTTGCACCGCGCCCTATCATTACCGCATCACATTTTGTCTGATTTTTTATGTTGATGACATCCTCGATTGAATTGATGTCTCCGTTTCCTATAACCGGTATATTTACGGCTTCTTTTACTGCCTTTATCACATTCCAGTCTGCTTTTCCGGAATAGTACTGGGCTCTTGTTCTTCCGTGTACCGCCACAGCAGCTGCGCCCGACTCCTCGGCTATATGGGCCACATAAGGGGCATTTATGCTGTTTTCGTCAAATCCAGCTCTTATCTTGATTGTAACGGGTTTTTTGACTGCCTTGCTCATAGCCTCGACTATCTCTCCGATAAGCTTCGGATTTTTCATAAGTGCGCTGCCTTCGCCGTTATTTACCACCTTTGGTACGGGGCATCCCATATTCACGTCTATAATGTCAAATGCTCTGTCCTCTATTCTTTTTGCCATCTCTGACAAAATGTGCGGATCATTTCCAAACAACTGTACAGCTATCGGATTTTCACCTTCATTTACTTTTAGAAGTTCCTCTGTATTTTTGTTGTTATACATAATTGCTTTTGCGCTTACCATCTCGCTGTACAAAAGACCACAGCCCTGTTCCTTGCAAAGCAGTCGAAATGGCAGGTCTGTTACTCCTGCCATGGGTGCCAGCACTATATCATTTTCCACAAGCACGTTGCCTATTTTCATAATTACCTCATTTCCGAAGCTTTAGCGTAGGTTCGCGCCGCAAATTTCAGATTTGCGGCTGCGATGTCCGATGTTTGTGCCCGAACGGCACAAACTCGGTGAGTGAAAGATTTGCCTATAAAGGAAATCTTTCACTCTCACCTCAATTCCGAAGAGAATTCATATCATTTCCCATAAATTTAACTTTATAGTAAAGCTCCAACGACTCAAGGAGTTCAACCTTTTCACGTTGCATTGCACGCACCTTAAGACCGCTTCCTATATCGTCATACAAAAGGTCGCCTTCGTCCGCGTCCGTCCTTATAAGTAGCGTTCCCTCCTCATCAAAAACAAGCTCAATAATACCGCCTACGTCTTCTGTAAAAAGGACGCACATAATGTTAAGTTCGTCTTTTATCTGAGACGGCAACCCGTCAAACTGCGGATTAAGATAATATTTCTGTTCATAAGCGCTGCTCGCACACAATACTGTTTCTTCCATTTTAGTCTCCATTCCAAAGCGTTAGTAACGGGGCGAAGATAAATTTGCGGATGCAATTTTTCTTCTGCCATCAAAGATATTTGTGACGCTCCTCACAAATAGCCGGTCATTTTGTATCCGCCTCACCGATTGCCTAGACGTATCCGTATATGCCTCGTACGGACACTTCTCCGCTTCTCACTGTCACAAGCTCGCCGTTTTCCTTTTCTACCACAAGTTCGCCCATCCTGTCTATGCCCCGTGCAATTCCGGAAAATCCGTCGGCTGCCACTATGCGGACACGCTCATTTACATTTACAAGCGTTGAATTATATTCTTCCATAAGAAGCGACATATCACAGGTCTTAAGGAAGAGGTCATAATACTTTTTGAAGTGCTCAAGTATATCTGAAAGCAGCTTATCCATATCCTGCTTTTTACCGGTCTCAATATAAAGCGAAGTAGCCTTGTCCTTAAGTTCAGGTGCAAATGTCCTGACATTTACATTTACGCCGATGCCGGTAATGACATATTTTATGCGGTTATCCTCCATAGCCATTTCCGTAAGTATGCCTACAACCTTTTTTCCGTTTATCACTACGTCATTCGGCCATTTTATCTTGGCCATATCTCCGACAGCCGCTCTCACAGCCATGGCAGAAACAAGAGTAATCATCGGAGTTACTTCAGGGCTTACGTCCGGCTTTAAAAATATGGAAAATGTCAATGCCTCGTCGGGATTATTGTCCCAGCTTCTTCCAAGCCTTCCTTTTCCCTTGGTCTGGCTTCTTGCCACTATAACCGTTCCATCTGCACTGCACTTTTTTGCATATTCATTTGTCGATTCCAATTCATCAAATTTTTCGATCTTAAAGAAATCTAATTCTGTACGTTCCATTTTCTATACCCAAAAGACTAAAGTAGCATACACTGCTACGGCAAGCATCACCAGTGAAAGCATTATGGTAGCTGTTCCTACCGCTTTTCTTCCGTTTAGGAAATGTTTGATGCACCAAAGCACATTCATAATAAATCCAAGATAAAATATTGCCGGAAAGAAAAACATAGGTTTTACCGCTTCAAATATGGAAAGTACAAGGCATATCAGAACAAGTGCCGCTATCACGATATCAGCCATATTTATAATATGTTTTGCCTGTCTGAAAGTTCTCTTACTGGTTTGAAACATTATATCATCTCCACGTCGCTAAGTGTTGCAGCCATAACTGCCTTGATTGTATGCATACGGTTTTCAGCTTCATCAAATACAAGTGATGCTTCTGACTCAAATACTTCGTCTGTAACCTCAAGGTCTGTAAATCCGAACTTTTCTCCCATTTCTTTTCCGATTTTTGTATTGTAATCGTGGAAAGCAGGGAGACAATGCATAAATATTGCATCATTGCCGGCATTTTCCATAATATCCTTTGTTACCTTGTACGGAGAAAGCTCGTTTATTCTCTCTGCCCATACCTCGTCAGGCTCGCCCATTGATACCCATACATCAGTGTACACAACGTCAGCGCCCTTAGTTCCGGCAAATGCGTCAGTCGTAAGTGTTATGGTTCCGCCTGATTTTGAAGCTATATCTTTACAATAGCTTACAAGCTCATCATTAGGAAAATATTTTGCCGGAGCACATGCCACAAAATTCATGCCCATTTTTGCACAGGCTATCATAAGGGAATTTCCCATATTGTAACGTGCATCGCCCATATATGCGAGAGTTATGCCCTCAAGGTGTCCGAAATGTTCTCTGATTGTAAGCAGGTCGGCAAGCATCTGTGTAGGATGGTACTCATTTGTAAGTCCGTTCCATACAGGAACTCCTGAATATTTTGCCAGGTCTTCAACTATGCTCTGACCATAACCTCTGTATTCAATTCCCTCATACATTCTTCCGAGTACTCTTGCAGTATCTTCAATGCTCTCTTTCTTTCCTATCTGCGATACGCTCGGGTCAAGATATGTAGTTCCCATTCCAAGATCATGAGCTGCTACTTCAAAAGAACAGCGTGTTCTTGTACTTGTCTTTTCAAATATAAGCACAACATTCTTTCCTCTTAAAGTATCGACCGGCTCGCCTTTCTTTTTCTTGTCCTTATAGTATGCCGCAAGATCAATAAGATACTCTATTTCCTCCTTTGTAAAATCCTTGAGTGTTAAAAAATTACGTCCTTTAAGTGTCATAATAGCATTTCCTTTCTTTCCGTAAAGGCACAAACGCTGGCATAGCAATAGAGCTATGTCAGCGTAACAAGTTGCACCTTAATTGTGATTACTTGATTATTCTATATCGTTTTTACCTACCTCTGTAAGTGACTTTACCATTCCTGCCATTCCCTGAATCTCAGAAGGAATAATAATCTTGGTAGCTTTGCCGTCGGCAGCCTTTGCAAATGCCTCAAGGCTCTTTAACTGGATAACTGCATCTGAAGGAGCTGCTTCTTTGATATACTTGATACCCTCTGCATTTGCTCTCTGTACTGCAAGTATAGCCTCTGCCTGACCTTCAGCCTCTTTGATGGTAGCCTCTCTCTTAGCTTCGGCTCTGAGTATAGCTGACTGCTTCTCAGCCTCTGCCTCAAGAATGGCTGACTCTTTCTTACCTTCTGCAACAAGGATTGTAGACTTCTTCTCACCTTCTGCCCTAAGTATAGCCTCACGTCTTTCACGCTCTGCCTTCATCTGCTTCTCCATCGCATCCTGGATGGCTGCAGGAGGTATGATATTCTTAAGCTCTACACGGTTTACCTTTATGCCCCAAGGGTCGGTAGCAACATCAAGCTGTACTCTCATCTTAGTATTGATAATCTCACGTGATGTAAGAGTTTCATCAAGTTCAAGATCACCGATAATATTTCTAAGTGTTGTTGCAGTAAGGTTTTCAATAGCCATAATAGGATTCTCAACACCATATGCGAAAAGCTTAGGATCTGTTATCTGAAAGAATACGACAGTATCTATTCTCATGGTAACATTATCCTTTGTGATAACCGGCTGAGGTGCAAAATCCACAACCTGTTCCTTAAGTGCTACCCTTCTTGCAATCTTATCTATAAAAGGCCATTTCCAGTGAATACCTACTGACCATGTTTCCTTATAAGCACCTATTCTTTCAAGAACTACTGCCTGTGCCTGCGGTACAACCTTAATGCAGGATGCAAACAGCCACAATACCAAAACTACTAAAACGATTCCTATGACAGCACCTGAAGAAATGTCTGCCAACAACATACTATGTAACATTGTTATGCTACCTCCTCTTTCTTTTTTACAATGAGTTTTACGCCTTCAATTCTTACAATGGTAACCAGTGTACCTTCAGGAATCACTACGCTGTTGTCCTCTGACCTTGCCGTCCATTCCTGACCGTCAACACTTGCATAACCTGTAGAATTGACGTTATCTATTGTATAGATAACTTTTGCCGTTCTTCCGATAAGACCTTCTGCATTAGTTTTCACCGCATTGTTATTAAGATACTTAACAGCAACGGGACGCGTAAATATGAGAAGTATCAAAGATACCGCAACAAACAGTATAACCTGTACCACAATATTTGCGCTAAGCAGTGCGGCAATCAAAGCTACTAACGCACCACCTGCAAACCATATGGTAGTAAGTCCCATCGTAGCTATTTCAACAGCAAGCAAAACGATAAGAGCAATAAGCCAACCAATTGCCATACAACAGCCTCCTTTTCCGCTATGGTAATATTGTTATATTATTTACAATTATTCTACACTAAAATATATATTATTGCAACAATAAAAAATGCACGTTATGACGTGATAACGTGCATTTTTAGTGCTAATACTTGTAGAAGCAATGTCCTCCGATTACCTTGTAATCCGAATATCTTGAAAACTCTGCATAATTGATTCCGATAAAAAATCTGAAGTCGCCTATATTATTGATTCCAGAAGCAGCTTCCACTGCAGCCTGCATACATTCATCGGCATATGCCTGCGGCAGATTGTATGACAAATCCTGATTGAGATAATTATTCTTGAAGTATTCCGAAGGTCCGCCGTTACCGTCTGACACTCCTGAAAACTGATTTCTTGCATATATGACGGAAGCTATCGAATCTGCTCCTGCCTTATAACGGTTGAGTACTACATTTGCCACTGCCAGCTTTCCTTCATATTCCTGCCAGCCCGACTCATACTTAACTATACATGCGAGAAGCCATATTTCTTCCTGCGAAAGAGGTATCGCATCTCCCTGCACCGTCGGTATATACTTTTCAAGTCCTGCCGCAACGGCCGCCTCATGCTGTTTTCGGCGGATTTCCTCTGCCTCCTGTTGCTTTCTTAATTCCTCCTGACGAAGTGCTTCAAGGTAAGCATTGTAATCTTCAATGGTCATCGCCTGTTCAAGCTCGTATGTCTCTTTCACGCTGTCACTTGTGACATAACCTGTTTCACCGTCATACTCTATCAGTAGCATCCCGTTTTCTTCAGATATGATATCTATACCCTGAGTTTTTTTCAAGGTAGCCTTCACATCCGAAAGTGTATCACTGTCTGTGTAAACCTTTACATTATCCTTGGAAAGAACAGTTCTTAATGTTCCTTTTTCGGAAGCCACGCTAAATGCTTCCTTTCCAAACAGTACGCTTTCATTTTTAACATAGCCGTATGTTCCCTGAAACTCTACATATGTCCAGTCGCCTTCGATTTCAATTATATTTGCTTCATTAGCGGGCAGCATAATTCCCGCCGGCTCACTGTCCACATCTCTTATCTTATATATATACACACTTGGAGTAATATAAGATACAACCTTTTCATCAAAATCACATTCCGACGCTGTATCTGTGTCATAAGAAACCTCTGACAGCCTGAGTAGATCCGTCTCTACCAGCTCTATTGTGGCAGAAACCTGCTTCTCCTGCTTAACCGCCTGTAAAACTTCCTCTTTATTCTCCTTCTTGGCAGATTTTGAACATCCTGTTGGTACTAACATAATTATGGCAATCAATATGATTACCGTAAGTTTAAAATTAGTCTTCATGATTTTCCTTCCATCTTCCTATAATATTGACCAAAAAGTCTTTATTATTTTACCATTTTTTTGGTAATGTGTCAAATCAGCAAGAACCGTCACGCTGTCTGCCTGCTTCATACATAAGAATGGTAGCCGCAATGGCAGCATTAAGTGATTCCACCTGACCCTTCATCGGTATTTTAATAAGAGTGTCGGCATGCTTTACAATTTCGTTTCTTATTCCCTTACTCTCATTTCCTATGATAAATGCACTTCCGGAGCAATAATCAGGCTCGGTGTAATTGCATTTACCGTCAAGATGTGACGCGTATACCTTTATTCCCTTGTTTTTCAAAATATCTATGTCCTTTGCCAAATCATTGGAATATACAAACGGCACTCTGAAGATTGAGCCCATTGTCGAGCGTATTGTCTTTGGATTGTATATGTCTACCGTATTTTTGGAAAGAAGTACTCCTGTAATTCCTGCGCCTTCTCCTGTTCTTATGACAGTTCCGAGATTACCCGGGTCCTGAAGTTCGTCAATAATCATAATAAGTGGCTTCTCACTCTCTGCAATATCGGAAAGCTTCGCTTTCTTCATTCTTACAAGGGCAAGTATTCCCTGCGGTGTTTTGGTGTCAGACATATATGAAAATACATTATCACTTACAAGTGCATATTCTATTCCCTCAAAAAGTTTTATGTTTTCTTCGTAAAACTTTTCCGTGGCATATGCCTTTATAATTCTATCCCTTGGAATTTCGCAGAACATCTTTATGCCTTCCACGACAAATGTGCTTTTTTCCTGCCTTGTTTTTGATTTTTTCATAAGATTAACAATGTTCTTTATCTCAGTATTGCCATTTTTTGTAATCATAATTACCTCCATTTAAAACTCGACACAGATTTGCCCTACAAATTCAAAAAATTTGCCCTACGTTTCCAAACGCAGGGCTGTCAAATTCTTTATTTTGCCAGTAACGAGCTGACAGTAAACTGATAATTATCAATATCTTTAGTCATAGACAATGCTTCATCAATATCGTAATCAACAAACTCACCGTTTTTATGAGCCACTACTCTGTTGCTCTTGCCCTCGCAAAGAAGGTCAACCGCCAAAGTACCCATAACGGAAGCATATACCCTGTCCGTACATGTAGGACTTCCGCCACGCTGCATGTATCCCAGAACCGTAGCTCTTGTTTCTATACCTGTTGCAGCTTCAATTCTTCTTGCCATACTTGTCGAATGTCCGATGCCCTCTGCATTTATGATAATATGATGCTTCTTACCTTTTCTTCTGTTGTTGATGATGTTATCGATAAGCGTCTGCTCATCATTGTTGTATCTCTCAGGAAGCAAAACATCTTCGGCACCGTTTGCGATGGCACACCAAAGTGCTATATATCCGGCATTTCTGCCCATTACTTCGATAATACTGCATCTTTCATGTGATGTGGATGTATCCCTTACCTTGTCAATAGCCTCCATCGCAGTATTTACCGCAGTATCGAAACCTATTGTATAGTCAGTGCAGGCAATGTCAAGGTCTATGGTTCCCGGAACTCCAATGGTATTGATTCCGTAGTTGGCAATCTTTTGAGCTCCTCTGAAAGAACCGTCACCGCCTATAACCACAAGACCGTCTATGCCGTGCTTCTTGCATACTTCCGCACCGCGCTTCTGACCTTCTTCAGTCATAAATTCCATACATCTTGCCGTCTGAAGAATTGTACCGCCTCTCTGAATAATATCCGCAACGCTCTTGGCATCCATATCTATAATTTCTTCGTTAAGCAGTCCATTATAACCTTTCTTTATGCCTTTTACCTTTTTACCTCTGGCGATAGCCGTTCTTACGACCGCTCTGATAGCAGCATTCATACCCGGTGCATCACCGCCGCTTGTAAGCACTCCTATTGTTTCTATTTTATCTGCCATAATGACACCTCCAACGAAAACACACTTATTTTTTCTATATAATAATTCATTCTTGCTTATTTTTCAATAGTTTTTTGCCTAAGACTCTATATTTTTATAGCTGTATGCCACATTTTCTTCGCCGACAAGCTCAACTATTTTCTTATGAAGATTTTCGTCTATATCTATGTCGGCAGGCGACAGAATCTTTCTTTGCCTCTCCTTTTGTGCATAGATTACCACGGTATCCCTTCCTTTTTTATCCGGAAGCATACTGTCTATATCGGCAGCCATTTTATTGTAGCTTTCCACGTCCTTAAACTTTATCCACAGTTGTCTAGGGACTTTGTCAAAAGGTACTATGCGCTCGCAGATTATCTTTCCCTTTTCTTCACCGTTTACGGAGGCTTTTCCGATAACAAATATTTTGTTATCCTCAAAGACACACTGTCTGAATCTCTCATAATCTCTTGGGAAAAGTATTACCTCAACGCTTCCCCACAGGTCTTCAAGCGTAATAAATGCCATCATCTGCCCGTTTTTTGTTGTTTTAATACTCTTTGACACAATAATGCCGCCAACGATAATTCTGGCTTCATCCCTTACCCTTACCCTGCCTGTATCCTCATCAAGTTCAAAGTCAATGGCTCTTGCGGTAATATTTCTTTCAAGAAGCTTTTCATACTCATCAAGCGGATGACCGCTTACATATATGCCAAGCACCTCTTTTTCAAACTCCAGAAGCTGTTCGCGCTTAAATTCACCTACAGCAGGATATTTTATCTTCACGGCTTCCTTTTCTTCGTCGCTCACAAAATCAAAAAGGCTCATCTGACCTGAAACGGAGCGTTTTCTCATTTCATTTACATCATCTATTATGACCTCGTACATTGTCATAAGCTGTTTTCTGGTAGCACAAAATCCGTCAAACGCACCTGATTTTATAAAACTTTCTATCGTACGTTTGTTTACTTCTTTTCCTGACATACGATTCACAAAATCAGTCAAATCCGAAAAGAGTCCGTTCTTTTTTCGTTCTGCAACTATTGCCTCTATAACCGGCTTTCCAAGATTTTTTATGGCACCCAAACCATAACGTATTGCGCCGTTTGACACACTGAAATGATAGAAGCCCTCATTTATATCGGGAGGCAGAAGCTTTATGCCCATCTGTCTGCACGACATTATATACTCTGACACCTTGGTTGAGTTATCCATAACCGATGTCATCAATGCAGCCATAAATTCCACCGTATAGTGTTTTTTTAAAAATGCAGTTTCATATGCTACGACAGCATAGCAGGCAGCATGTGATTTATTGAAGGCATATTTTGCGAAGGCTATCATATCGTCAAATATCTTTGTAGCCACTTCCTCGCTTATACCACGCTTTATGCATCCCGGTACGCCTTCCTCTTCGTTGCCGTATACAAAGTTATACTTCTCCTTTTCCATAACGGAAGCCTTTTTCTTTGACATAGCACGTCTTACAAGGTCGCTTCGTCCAAGAGTATATCCTGCCAGATCTCTTACTATCTGCATTACCTGCTCCTGATATACTATACAGCCGTATGTAGGGTCAAGTATAGGCTTTAACTGCGGACAGTCATAATTTATTGTATCCTTTGAATTTTTGCCGAGAATATATTTTGGTATAAAATCCATAGGGCCCGGACGGTACAGCGATATTCCCGCTATAACGTCCTCTATGTTCTCAGGTTTAAGTTCTTTCATAAAGTTTTTCATTCCTGCACTTTCAAGCTGGAATACACCTTCGGTTTTTCCTGAAGCTAAAAGGTCATATACCTCTTTATCATTAAAGTCTATTCTTTTTATGTCAAGAGGTATACCGCTGTCATTTACAAGTTTCACGGCATTTTGTATAACAGTAAGGGTTCTCAGTCCCAAAAAATCCATTTTAAGAAGACCCAGCTCTTCAAGCGTAGTCATGGTAAACTGAGTAACTATGGTTCCGTCAGAGCTTCTTGACAAAGGAACATATTCATCCACTGATTTCTGACTTATAACCACACCGGCAGCATGCATAGAGGTATGTCTTGGAAGACCCTCAAGCTTTCTGCACATATCTATAAGCTCATGAGTTTCTTCATCATTTTCATACCTTTCCTTAAATTCCCTGTTAATCTCCAATGCCCTGTCAATGGTAATGCCCAGTTCATTCGGTATCATTTTTGCAAGTGTGTCAGCCGTCTGATAAGAAATGTCAAGTGCTCTTGCAACATCTCTTATGACACCCTTTGCAGCCATTGTACCAAAAGTCACTATCTGAACCACTCTGTCTGTACCATACTTTTTCACGACATAATCTATAACCTCTCCTCGTCTTTCATAACAAAAATCAATATCAATATCGGGCATTGACACTCTCTCAGGATTAAGAAAACGCTCAAAAATAAGATTGTACTTTATCGGGTCAATATCCGTTATTTCAAGACAATACGCTACTATGCTTCCTGCCGCCGAACCTCTTCCGGGGCCTACGGCTATTCCGTTTTTCTTTGCATAATTGATAAAATCCCAAACTATGAGAAAATAATCAACATACCCCATTTTCTCAATTACCGAAAGTTCATACGAAAGCCTTTCCCTCTTTTCCTCATCACAGTCAGGGTATCTTTTATTCAGTCCCTCCTCGCAAAGATAATAAAGATAAGACTTTGAATCATACCCTTTTGGCACCTCGTACTTAGGAAGCTTAGTCACGCCAAATTCTATCTCCACATTACATCTTTGGGCAATTTTATGCGTATTCTCCACAGCCTCCGGAGCATACGAAAACAAGGCCGCCATCTCCTCTGCCGATTTGCAATAGTACTGACCGCCTGTATATCTCATTCTGTTTTCATCCGATACCTTTTTCTGCGTCTGAATACACAAAAGAACATCATGTGCCTTGGCATCCTCTGCATAAATGTAGTGAATATCGTTAGTAGCGACAAGTGGTATATCAAGTTCCCCGCTCATACGGACAAGCTGCTGGTTAACATAGCCCTGTTCGCTTATACCATGGTCCTGAAGTTCAAGAAAATAATTTCCTTTTCCGAATATTTTCTCATACCGTAAAGCCACATCGCACGCTGACTCGTACATTCCGCGCACCAAAAGTCTGGGCACTTCTCCGGCAAGACATGCACTCAGGGCAATTATTCCTTCATGATACTGCGACAGAACTTCCATATCCACCCGCGGCTTATAATAGTATCCGTCCACAAAGCCTTTTGAAACTATCTTTATAAGATTGAAATATCCTGTTTCATTCTCCGCTAAAAGAACTAAGTGATGATATTTATCATCACTTACGGAAACTTCCTTATCAAATCTTGAACCGGGAGCCACATAGACCTCACAGCCTATGATAGGCTTAATGCCCTCTGCTTTTGCTGCCCGATAAAAATCTATAACGCCAAACATAACACCATGGTCAGTTATGGCTATGCTGTCCATACCAAGTTCTTTAACACGCTTTATAAGCTCAGGAATTTTCGCAGAGCCGTCGAGCAGACTATATTCAGTATGTACATGCAAATGTGTAAAATTCATATACTAACACCTTTTATCAAATCTATTATCATTGTATCTAATAGGCATATCAGTTTTTGTTTGCCAGATACTTTTCTATATTCTCCATTGCCTTTTCTTCATCGGCTCCGTCAACACTTACGGTTATGGTTTCTCCTGCACTGAGGCCGAGAGTCATCATTCCCATAATGCTCTTTGCATTGATTCTCTTGTTGCCATTCTCCACATAAATTGAGCTTTCATACTGGCTTGCAACCTGTACCAAAAGTGCTACCGGTCTTGCATCAAGTCCTGATGGCAATTCAATTTTGATGTTCTTTGTAATCATTGATTCAAATCCTCCTGTTTTTCAATTCTGTGGCTATCTCACTTATTTTCTTAAGTCTGTGGTTCACTCCTGATTTTCCTATCGGTTCCGGCAAGAGACTGCTTATCTCTGTCAAAGTAGCCTCAGGATTTTCAAGTCTTACCACAGCAATCTGTCTGAGATTTTCACTCAGTTTGTCAAGTCCTATACTGTCTCGGATATATTCAATATCTTCAATCTGTTTTACGGCAGCACTTATGGTTTTATTAAGGTTGGCTGCCTCACAATTAACCTTCCGATTGATTGCATTGCGTACTTCCTTGACAATACGCACGTTTTCCAGGTTCATCAGAGACTGATGTGCCTCCATAATATTAAGCATATCGACTATAAGAGAACCTTCTTTAATGTAAGTAACGTAATGATTTTTACGTCTGACAGTCTTTGCCTCGCTTATAAAATGGTCTATTATATTTTTAAGCTGTTCTGCCTTTTCTTCACTCTGGCACACTATCTCAAAGTGATACGCTTTATTTGGATCACTTATGGAACCGTTTGCAAGAAATGCGCCTCTGATAAAAGCTCTTTTGCAACACTGTCTTTCAATTATGCTGTTATTCACTAATGACATATTTTCACATATTTCCATATGATTGTCAATAAGTTTTGTCGCTTTCAATAGCCTGATTGAATCTTCGCTGTCTGTAACATATATAAAATACTGTCTGGATTTTCTGTTATCCATATTGTATTTTACAACTAGTTCCGTACTTATATTAAATGTTTTTTTCAATAATGTAAAGTACTTTCTTGCAACAGACAGATTTTCCGTTACTATGCGTATGCCGTAACAATCATCTGATGAAATGGATACCGTACCGCACATGCTTATTATGGCAGCCAGCTCCGCTATACGGCAGTGCTGCTTTGATGGGATATGCCTTGAAAGCTCATCTTTTACTTCGCTTGAAAATGACATACTACACCTTACTTCTTTCTCAACGAATCCTTTTCTATATCTCTGTGAAACACCTTTATACCATAGCTTAACGATGAGAGTTCCTTTGCAAGCTCATTTGCTATGGTGACAGAACGGTGCTTTCCTCCTGTACATCCGACAGCCACCACAAGCTGGGTCTTGCCTTCCTCAACATAGTTAGGTATAAGAAATTTTACCATATCAGAAAGTTTTTCCAAAAATGTATGCGAAAGCTCGTTATTCATCACAAAATTGTGAACAGGCTCGTCATTTCCTGTTTTGTCCCTGAGGTCATCCACATAATAAGGATTCGGAAGAAACCTCACATCAAATACGAGGTCCGCATCATTTGGTATGCCATACTTAAATCCAAATGACATAACGGTTATATACATATTCTTGTATTCCCTGTCATTTACAAATATATTGTCCAGTTCCTGCTTAAGTTCACGTGTAAGAAGCATACTTGTGTCTATGATATAGTCCGCCTTTTTCTTGATATTGGCAAGTTTTTGTCGTTCTTCAATTATTCCTTCGTCAACTCTCTTTCCCACCGCCAACGGATGGCTTCGCCTCGTTTCTTTATATCTTTTTACAAGGACTTCATCATTTGACTCAAGGAAAAGAACCTCAACCCTGTTATTAGCTTTTTTTAGTGCGTCTATAACCTCTTCAAGTTTTTCAATATTGTGTCCGCTTCTTATGTCTATTCCGAGAGCCACCTTCTCAATGTCGCTGTTCTCGGTGGCAAGCTCGAAAAATTTTACAGAAAGCTGTATAGGCATATTATCTATACAATAATATCCCGCATCTTCAAGATTTTTAAGAGCCGTTGTTTTTCCGGCTCCGGACATACCGGTCACAATAACAATTCTCATATAGTTCTCCATTCCAAAGCCACCGTGTTATTCCATCATCTCAGGCTTCAAATCAAAATGTCATCCTTGAAAGTATTTTTTCGTCAGTCAAATCCCAGCAATTTTACTTCCAATTCAAGTTCCACACCATATTTATCAAACACGCATTTCCTTATCTCATCTGTAAGTTTTATAAAATCCTCAGCACTTCCGGAAGCCGAATTTATCACAAATCCACAATGCTTTTGTGATACTTCCATACCGCCTTTCCTTAAACCCGAAAGTCCTGCGTCTTCTATCAGTTTTCCCGCGAAATTTCCCTGCGGTCTTTTAAATGTACTTCCTGCACTCGGATATTCCAACGGCTGCTTATCCCTGCGCCTTTGCGCCAGTTCCTTCATCTTTGCTTCTATATTATCCTTATCACCTTTTTCGAGTCTGAACACAGCCGACAAAACCACAAGTTTATCCGAAAGTACCCTGCTGTCCCTGTATCCGAATTTCATTTCTTCGTTGGTGTATTCTATAATATTACCGTTTGTATTAAGAACACGACAGCTTATAAGGCAGTCTTTTATTTCACCGCCATATGCACCGGCGTTCATAGTTACCGCACCGCCCACAGTTCCCGGAATACCCGTAAGTTCTTCAAATCCGGTAAGACTGTGCTTAAGTGCCTCTTTTCCTACTTTCGCAAGAAGTGCTCCGGCTTCAGCCGTTATCACATTTTCCTTTATATATATATTGCTGTGGTTTTTAAAAACATTTATTACCACACCGTCATATCCTTTATCACTTACGCAAAGATTACTGCCGTTTCCGACTACTGCATACTTTATTTTCCTGTTTCTTACAAGATAAAACAGCTTTACAATTTCTTCTTCTGAGGTAGGAGTTACAAAATATTTTGCGCGTCCTCCCACCTTAAGAGTGGTATGTGCGCTCATAGGCTCATTCAGCTTTACATTCTCATAGCCGCATATTTTGCACAGTTCGTCATACAAATTATCCATGATATACCTCAATCCAACACTAATTTTACCGCACCGTATATACCGGCGTCATTTCCAAGAGTCGCAAGACGTACCGCTGTACCCTTGCTTGGATTAAATGCTTTTTTTCTATATTCTTCGGAAACCTTTTCAAGAAGAATATCTCCTGCGGCAGACACGCCGCCTCCTATAATAAAGACCTCAGGATCCATAACACAGGCTATATTCGCCATAGCTACTCCAAGATAAAATGCCAGTTTATCTACAGCCTTTAAAGCTAGGACATCTTTTTCTTTTGCGGCGTCAAATACATCCTTTGCCGTAAAACATTCCATATCCCGAAGAACTGAAGAATCTTTCGTTTGATTCAAAATCTCTTTTGCGGTTCTGACTATTCCCGTGGCTGAAGCCACCTGTTCAAGGCATCCTCTTTTTCCACAGTTGCAAAGAGGCATATTATCATCATATACAACAGGCATATGACCTATCTCTCCTGCCGCACCATGTATGCCGTTTACTATCCTGCCATCTCTTACGATACCTCCGCCCACTCCTGTTCCAAGGGTAAGCATAGCTACGTCACTGCTTCCCGCTCCGGCACCCATAAACATTTCTCCCAAAGCTGCCATATTTGCATCATTGCCTGCCTTAACTACCGGAACATCTATATACTTCTTCACTTCGCAAGGTACATTTACAATACCCCAGCCAAGATTAATACAGTTAAGCACCGTACCGTCATCCGTTACAGGTCCGGGAACGCCTATGCCTATTCCCATTATATCTCCAAAACAATGCTCTTTTTTTAGGGATAGCACTATGTCTTCCAATATATATTTACCGTTTTCTTCTGTTCTTGTCGGTATTTCATACTTATAAAGAAGAACTGCCTTACTGTCAAAACAGCCTATCTTTACGGTAGTTCCTCCTACGTCAACACCAATATAACACTTTTCCATAGTTTCTGTTATTTGCTCTCATTTTCTGCGTTTGTAAGTCTGCTCTGAACACGGTTGTAAAATGCTTCTGCTGCGTTATATCCCATCTTTTTCTGTCTGTAATTAACTGCTGCAGTTTCAACTATAATTGCAATATTTCTTCCCGGTCTTATAGGTATTGAATGACATACTACCTTGTTTCCGAGAAATTCTATGGTCTCATCACCAAGTCCCAGTCTGTCATACTGCTTTTCCTTGCTCCAGTCCTCAAGCTTTATAACCATATCAATAGCCTGAGTCTCCTTAACATTTTCAACACCGTACAGTGTCTTTACATCTATTATGCCTATGCCGCGAAGTTCCATAAAATATCTTGTAATATCAGGTGACGTGCCTATAAGCGTGTCATCTGATACCTTGTGTATCTCAACCACATCATCAGATATAAGTCGGTGTCCTCGTCTTATGAGTTCAAGCGCAGCCTCACTTTTTCCTATGCCGCTTTCACCCATTATCAGAACACCTTCACCATATACATCAACAAGCACTCCGTGAATGGATATGGTCGGTGCAAGCTGAACCTTCTGCCATCTGATAATCTCTGCCATAAGAGAAGATGTGGACTTATCTGATTTCAATATAGGCGTATTATATTTGAGTGCAAGTTCCAAGAGTTCAAAATCTGGCTCTATATCCCTGCAAAACACAACACACGGTATATGGCTTGACAAAAGCTGGTCGTAACGTGACAGCTTTGTTTCATTGTCAAGTGAATCAAGATACGCCTTCTCCACAAAACCTATCATCTGTACACGTTCATTATCAAAATGATCATAAAAGCCTGCAAGCTGCAAAGCAGGTCTATTGATATCCGGCTGTGTAATCATTATAGTATCCGTATCAATCTGCGGTGTCATATTTTTAAGATTCATCTTTTCAATAAGTTTTGTAAGTTCAAACTTTTCCATCTTCCCATCTTCCTTTCGACGATTTACCAAATTATTGTACCACAACTTTTCAATTAATGAAAGAAGTTAAATACATTTGTTGCAATATTCTCTGTTATTCCTTCTGCCTTACAAAGTTCACTGACCGTTGCTTCTTTTATCCGTGTGATGTCCCCAAAATGCTTCATAAGGCTCTTTCTTCTTGCCGGTCCTATGCCTTCAATATCATCAAGAACAGATTTTACTTCTCTTTTTCCTCTTAAACTTCTATGATACTCTATGGCAAATCTGTGAGCCTCATCCTGTATTCTTGTAATCAGTCTGAACGCATCTGAATTTCTGTCAATAGGTATCTCAACATTTTCATAGTAAAGTCCTCTTGTCCTGTGATTGTCATCCTTTACCATACCGCACACAGGTATGGTAATCCCAAGTTCTTTTAAAACCTCAAGAGCTATATTTACCTGACCTCTTCCGCCATCCATAAGTATCAGTTCAGGAAATATGCTAAACCTTCCGGTCTCACTGTTTTCTTCAATTTCTCTCTGTCCGTGTTCAAATCTTCTCGTCAGCACCTCCTTCATTGAAGCGTAATCATTCGCGCCCTTTACCCATTTAATGAGAAATCTTCTGTAATCGCTTTTCTTAGGTTTGCCATCCTCATAAACCACCATTGAGCCTACGCTGTCCGTACCGCTTATATTTGAAATGTCGAATGCTTCCATGCGCTTTGCATACGGTATTCCAAGCTTTTCACATATCTGTTTTACCGCACCTACCGTCTTTATATTTTCCTGTTTAATCTTCTCTATATCCTTTTCAAGTACCATTTTTGCATTTTCTTTGGCAAGCTCCACAAGTTTTTCCTTGCTTCCTTTTTTAGGGACAAGAATTTCCACCTTATGTCCTCTCTTTTCACTCAGCCATCTGGCAAGGCACTCTCTGTCTTCTATTTCGCTGCTAATCATAATTGAAGCCGGAATAAACGGAGTTCCTCCGTAGTACTGCTTAATAAACTGAGAAAGTATACTGCCATCTCCTTCGTCTACATTTACCTGCATATTAAAATGTTCTCTTCCGAGAAGCTTTCCGTTTCGCACAAAAAATACCTGTACGATTGCCTGATTATCAGAAGAAGAACATGCAATCACATCTCTGTCAAGCATATCGCTGTTGGTGATTTTTTGTTTTTGTGCGATCTGGCGCACGCTGAACAAAAGGTCCCTGTAAACAGCCGCTTCCTCATACTCTGTTTTTTCAGAGCACTCCTTCATTTTTTCCTCAAGCATTTTCAGCACTTTTGTGTAATTTCCGTTAAGAAAATCCAGCACCTCCCGCACACGCTTTTCATATTCTTCCTTGCTGATTCTCTTTTCACAAGGTGCACTACACTGACCTATATGATAATTAAGGCAGCTTCTTGTAGGTGCACCGTCACAGGTTATATTTTTATTGCAGCTTCTTATCATATAAATCTTTTGCAGAAGTTCTATGCTGTCGCGCACTGCACCTCTGCTTGTGTACGGTCCGAAATATTTCGCTTTATCCTTTTTCATTTTGTGTGATAAAAGTACTCTCGGGAAATCTTCTCCGACGGTAACCTTGATGTAGGGATATGCCTTGTCATCCTTTAGCATGGTATTATACTTAGGTCTGTGCTCCTTTATAAGGTTGCACTCAAGTACCAAAGCCTCAAGTTCCGAATCGGTAACTATATACTCAAAACGCTTTATATGAGAAACCATTCTCTGAATTTTAGGCGTAAGATTGCGGCTGCTCTGAAAATACTGTCTTACCCTGTTCTTTAATATTATCGCCTTTCCGACATATATTATCTCATCTTTTTCATCATGCATAATATATACACCCGGCTTCTCGGGAAGTTTTTTCAATTCTTCAGTTATATCAAACATATTAATCACCGTTTCCTGTTTGCACAAAATCCCACTTTCAAAAGATTCTGCAAAACGCGGTGCCAAATTGCAAATATCTGTATGAAATGTGGGATTTGTTATAAATTATAATGTATAGTCTGATGTCACACCTGTATCAGAATTTTTATCATTATCTCCAACAGTTTCTTCATTTACACTGATGGTATCGGCTTCTTCAGATATACCCTTAACTTCACGATAAATCTGCATAAATTCTTCACCGGTAATTGTCTCCTTTTCAAAGAGATATTCTCCGGTCTTATCAAGAACATCAATGTTGTTGCTTACAATCTCTATAGCCTCATCATATGCATTCTTAAGAAGCCTTCTGACTTCTTCATCTATGTCAGCCTGAGTAGTCTCTGCACAGTTCATTGCTGCTCTGCCGTCAAGATATCTGTTTTCAATATCGGCAAGTGCCATCATACCGAATTTATCCGACATACCAAGCATAAGTACCATATGTCTTGCAATCTTGGTTGCCTCCTGTATATCACTGGCTGCTCCGGATGTCTCGACATTAAACTTAACCTTTTCTGCTGCACGTCCGGCCATGTAGGTTACAAGCTTTACCAAGTATTCATCCTTAGTCTCAAGATATCTCTCTTCTTCAGGAACCGGCATTACATATCCAAGTGATCCCATTGTTCTTGGAACTATAGTAATCTTCTGAACAGGATCCGAATTCTTCTTAACTGCAGTTATGAGAGCATGACCGCATTCATGGTAAGCTACGATTCTCTTTTCCTTGTCGCTAAGAATTCTGTCTTTCTTTTCCTTACCGGCAATTACCACTTCAACTGCCTCGAAGAGATCATTCTGGTTAACGAACTTTCTGCCATTCTTTACTGCATTTATAGCTGCTTCGTTTATCATATTGGCAAGGTCTGAACCTACCGCACCGCTTGTGGCAAGAGCTATTTTTTCAAGGTCTACAGAATCATCCATAAGTACGTCCTTTGAATGTACGCGGAGTGTTTCAAGTCTTCCTTTTAAATCCGGTTTATCCACTATAATTCTTCTGTCAAATCTTCCCGGTCTTAACAGTGCCTTATCAAGCACCTCCGGTCTGTTAGTTGCCGCCAGTATAAGAAGTCCCTTTGAAGGGTCAAATCCGTCCATCTCGGAAAGAAGCTGATTAAGCGTCTGCTCACGCTCATCATTTCCCATTTTTGAATCCCTGCTCTTACCGATGGCATCTATCTCATCTATAAACACTATACATGGTGCGGAAGCCTGTGCCTGTTTAAACAGGTCACGAACTCTTGACGCACCTACTCCTACATACATTTCCACAAAATCCGAACCTGAAAGTGAGAAAAACGGAACCTTTGCCTCGCCTGCAACAGCTCTTGCAAGAAGCGTCTTACCTGTTCCCGGAGGTCCTATAAGAAGTGCACCCTTAGGAAGCTTTGCACCGATTTTATTATACTTGTCAGGATTATGAAGGAAATCAACTATCTCAGTAAGCGATTCCTTTGCCTCGTCCTGACCTGCCACATCCTTAAAAGTAACGCCCGTCTGCTTCTGAACATACATCTTAGCATTGCTTTTACCGACGCCGCCCATCATTCCTCCGCCTTTTGCCATTCGCCTGAATACAAAAGTAAACAAAAGATATACAAAAAGGAACGGTATTACATACATAAGTATTATATCCATAAAAGCGTTGCTTTCTTCTATGGTATGAGAATACCTGATACCCTTTTCGTTCAAAAGTTTGAAAGTATCCTCCTGATATATATATCCTGTGTAATACGTCATCTTGATAGGCGAATTTTCATCTGACTTCGGAGTTATTATTATCTTATCAGAAGTATATTCTACCTTTTCAACCTTGTCCTCTTCAATCATTTCAAGAAATTCCGTATATGAAATTTCTTTGGTTGAAGCATTGGTCACAAAGTTACTCATACAACTCATGCCAAGATAAGTAAACACGGCAGCAATAAGCAGAATAAGCAATGTCTGGTTGAACTTACTGCCTTTATTGTCATTATTTTTCTGACCGTTGTTCTGATTATTGTTATTATCCATATATTCTATGCCTTTCATATTTTAAGTATAGTTTATGCGTCCATTATAATTTCAAATTCAAATAAATTCAATACTTATACTGTGAACTTTTAAACACAATTATACTTCGGTAAAATCCTCCAACACTTTTTTGAACTCAGTTTTTGCCTCCTCAATAACGGCATTATCCTGCGTGTCAAGTGCATTTTCAAAGCGTCTTAAAGCTTGTTCAATAACAATTCTTTCCGTACCAATGGTTTCCTCATATATTCTTTCGCCGCGAAGCAGCAAAAGCTTATTTTCTTCCTTATCTCTCGGATGAATTTTAAGATAAGACAGTTCCTTGAGTCTTTCCTCTATTTCCTCGTCTGTCATATCATTCTGCTGGTTTTTAATGACTTGTCTTGTTTCCTTTCCGGTAGAGATAACCTTCACGATAACCTCAAGAATAGCATTGACGTCATACGTGTATGTAACGTCTACCGCTTCTTCGCCTGCCTTTTTCTTAGGAACGTCTATGAGTATTTCGCCAAGCGAAAGATTGTTTGCGGCAAATCTGCTCTCTCCCTGAAGAATGTTTACCCTAATCTGGCTTTGATTGTCATGTGCCGTATAAAGCCTTTCGGTACGGCTTGCCGGAATTACCGTATTTCTCTCTATTATAGGGCAGAAATGTCCGTTTTCCATACGGTTGTTTTCACGCTCCACGACAACCTCCGTTCCCAGAGTAAAAGGACACACATCCGTAAGAATCACTTCCCTGATAGCCTCATTTCGTTCTTTCATGGCACCCTGAATGGCAGCTCCAAGTGCTACCGCCTCATCAGGATTAATACTTGTATCAGGCAAGAATCTAAACAGCTTTCCGACAAATTTTCTTACGATAGGAAGTTTTGTGGCTCCGCCTATAAGAACCACCTTAGATATGTCAGAAAGTTTAATGTTGGAATCTGCAAGGCTTTTCTTAACAGGACCTCTTATTCTCTCAAACAAATCCTCGCATGCGTCCTCATACTCGTCAAGAATCACATCCATAGTGTATGTTTTATCCTTTATGTTGACTTTCATTGATGAAGTCTTATCTTCGGAAAATTTTAATTTGCATATATCTGCCTGCTTATGAATAAGTACAAGTTCTTTTTCGGTAAGGGAATACTTGTCAATATCCTTATTCTTTTCAAAAAACATTTCTTCAAGAACCGCGGTGAAATCCTCACCTCCGAGGAAGTTATCTCCCGCAACAGCCCTTACCTCCAGTATCTTGTCAAAAAGCTCCAGTATGGACACGTCAAATGTGCCTCCTCCCAGGTCAAATACAAGGAACTTTGAATTTTCCGTATTCTGATACAAGCCGTAAGCAATCGCTGCAGCCGTAGGTTCGCTTATGATTCTCTCCACTTTAAGCCCTGCAAGCTCACCCGCTCTCTTTGTTGCCCTTCTTCTTGCATCATTAAAATATGCCGGAACACTTATGACTGCCTCTGTCACTTCTTCTTTAAGATAGCTCTCTGCATCCTCTTTTAATGCCTTAAGCACAAACGAAGACAGTTCTTCAGCAGTAAATTCCTTGTCCAAAAGTGAAAACTTCTTTTCAGTTCCCATGCTTCTTTTGAACACGCTCGCTCCGGAATCAGGATACAGATACATTCTCTCTCTGGCAGTTTCACCCACATATATCTGTCCTTCCTCGTCAACGCTTACTATTGAAGGCGTAAGATTTTTTCCAAGTCTGTTAGGAATAATCTTAGGACCATCCTCCGTAAAATATGCGATAAGGCTGTTTGTTGTTCCTAAATCAATACCTACTATCATATCTTTATTTCCTTTTCTTCTTTATCTTTTCCATAGCTTCAATACCTGATATTGCTTCATCGTCAAACGGATCCAATTTATTCGCCTTGCAATACATTTCATACGCCATATCATAATCCTCTGTCAGTTCATACATAACACCGAGGTTAAGATATTTGTCATAACAGCATTTATTTGAACAATGCTTACATCTTAACATATCTGACATACTGTCAAAATACTCTTTTGCAGTATCAATGTCACCTTTGTACAGATACAATTCTCCAAGTTTTCCGACTCTCATAGGTCCGACCTGGGCAAAATTCTTATAATTGTCAATGCTGCCCCAAAGCCTTATTATGGTGTCCAAAGCTTCCTCTGCCTGTTTTGCCGCCAATTCTTTTTTGCCAGACATACAGTTTATCCTTGCCATCACGCGAAGAACTTCTATATAATTTCGTGTATACTTCGGAGTCCTCTTAAATGCTTTTTCATAACATGCGTATGCTTTTTTGTAATCCCTGAAGGTATACATCCATCTGTTTCCTGCCTCCAAAAAGATATCAAAAGCATCTTTTCTGTTCGGTTCAGACATCGACACTTTGTTAAGGCGAAACATAGCTGCAAGTTTCTTGTTCATCCTTACATAGATTCTGATTGTATCAAGAGTTATCTCCTCATTTGTCGCTTTGCCTCGTTTTCTCGCCCTTTCATATGTCTTTAGTGCATCTTCGTATCTTCCGAGTTTAAGATACAGGTCTGCCATATCGTCATAAAGTGTATAGCTGTCCGAATTATTCTCGGAGAGCATCTTTATGTTTTCCTCATACATTGCTATGGCTTTCTCATATTCGCCCATTATCTCATAGCAATCGGCAAGATTGCTGTAAGGAAGTCTGTTTCTTATCTTCTGCGCTTTCATAAGCTCTATAGACTTTAAGAGCTTTTCGACAGCCTCATCATACCTTCCGAGTACCTTGAGTGCATAACCTGAATTGTTATAAGCAAACATATCCTCAGGATTATAGGTAAGTGCCGTCTCGTAATCCTGAATCGCCTCCTCATACCTGGCGGCCTCCATATACAAAAGGCCCCTGTCAACATAGTAATAAGCGCCGGGATTATTTTCTATCTGCCTGTCTGCATGTTCAAGTGCCTTTTTATACCATTCTTCATCATTTGAATTGGTATAATAATTCTGATAAATATTCATAAGCTTATTGTTTGCGTCATTATGCTCAGGATTAATGTCAAGCACCTTAAGGTACTGTGCCTCTGCATTTTTTGCATTGCCAAGCTTTTCATAAACATTTCCCAAATCATAGTGAACATCGGCATTATCAGGCATATGCTTTTCCACTTCAAGATACACCTTCAGTGCATCCTCATAATTGCGCTCACAGTAATATGTATCAGCCATCGTCCATCTGTAACCGTAATCATCAGGGCTTTTTTCTATCGCCTTCTTTACAAATTCCATGGCTTTATCATATTCTGCAGCGTCATAATAAACAAGGCACTCCTCATAATCTATTTCAGCAAGATTTTCAATATCGTTATCAGGTTCTGCATAGAGCTTTCTGAGTTGTGCAATTTCTTTTATCACTTCATGCCTTTGCTCATTATTTTCAGCTGTGATTCTGTGTATCTTTATCTCAAGAATACGCATTTGGTTGGTTACGCTTGCTTTTTCCTTTGCCGCTTCTATTATCTCAATAGAATTGTCATACTGTCTGAAATAGAAAAATACTTTTGCGGCATACAGATACGGCTTATAATATCCCGGAAAAATAGCGGTAGCATTATAGTAATCATTGATGACTTCCTGACCGTATTTCATATTGAAATATGCTTCCTGCCTGTTAAGATATGCAGGATAATATCTTTCATCAATATCTATAATCTTATCACACACCTCAACAGCCTTTTCATATTCGCCCATTTCATTGTATGTATTTGAAAGCCTTTCCATATAGGAAAGCCTGTTTTCCATACTTTCCTCGTACTCAATTGCCTGCTCAAAATACGGTATCGATTCGTTGTACTGCTTTGTATAAGCATAACACATTGCCACGATGCCCAGTGAAAATCCTCTTCTTTTCAACTTTTTCTGATACTTTTCACTGTCATCAGGCACTGCCGAAAATATCATTTCTTTCCACTTTAACACATAAGGCAAAGCCTTCTCATACTCCTGATTTGCAAAAAGGCAGCGTCCGTATAGATTTGTGTAATCATATTCATCCTCACCCTCAGGCGTAAGCGTGTCAAGGAATTTTATTGTATCATCATAAGCCTCATTCTGGAAGGTACACCATGCATACTCTAAAGCGTCCTTTACAAGCCCGCTCTCATCATACACTGACTTAAGTTCCTTCATAAGGCTGTCATTAATCTCACGCATAAACTCCACAAGACTGTTGTCCTGCGGATATTTTTCAATAAGATCAAGCACAAGCTCTTTAGCCTGCTTATAATCTTTCTTATAGAGTGCGTATTTTGACTTGTGAAGCTTGGCACCATAATGATCGCTGTCATCGGCAATCAGACGTTCAAAATGCTCCATAGCCTCCTCATACTTTTCATTATCATAGAGCACAGCGGCACACATATACTCTACATAGCGCTCATTTCCGTACTTTTCAAGCAGTTCGCCGCAAAGTTTAAAGGTATCGGCCTTATCCTCTGACGTATCCGTCATATTGAGAATACGCATTTTTTCAACGTCCATATAAGGATGGTAGACAAGATAATCCCCGGCATCCTTCATTCGTGCCTTTGCTTCATCATACTTTTGTTCGTCAAACAGACGTCTGATCTCAAAATATGTGTTAATATACGAATCTATGTCAGAATCCGACTCATCAAGTCCCTCCGTCTCAAACAATGAGTAGTTCATAAAGGTTTCATGATTTACCTGATATTCAAAGTAGTCCAAAAAATCCTTGGGAAATTTTTCCATAAGTTCATTTTTTGACGCAACTATCTGAAATTCATTATCAATCACCCGGTAAATGTTCTGAGGAAAATTGTAATGGTCAAGAAGAAATACTATAAACTTTTCCCTTGCTTCATTTGCAGTATCAAGTGCCATGCACACATCCTCTGCGAATAAATCCTTCCACTCCTTCTCGTCTGTTCTTTTATAGATATTTGTATACTTTTCTAATGCTCTGTCAATCCATAAATCGACTTCATCTTTTTCCTTCTCTTCAGCTTCCTCAGGCTCATTGATATACCTGACAGCCATTTCATATGCTTCTCTTAATCTCTTAAAGCCTTCCGGATCATCTTCGGGATTATACTCCACAAGCTTCTGTCTGTATGCCTCTTTGACAGCCGCTTCGTCTTTAGTTTCCTTAATTGAGAGTATATTCCATACCTGTTTCATTTCCATCACAGACATTCCTCCATACTACATTTTTTCCGTCTATAATCATATAGCTGTGTGCACTGTCTTCCTTAGGAATAGACACCGAGCCGGGATTCATATATATAAAATCTTCATATACTTCACATTTAGGGACATGGGTATGTCCATGAAGCAGTATGCTTCCTTTTGCACACGGGAGCATATTCTTTGCGTTATATATATGTCCGTGAGTAGCGTATATAAGCCTGTTTTCAACATTGATCATTATATAGTCCGCAAGTATCGGAAAATCCAGAACCATCTGGTCTACCTCAGTATCGCAGTTGCCTCTTACGCACATTATCCTGTCCTTTAAAGGATTCAGCATGGATATAACCTTTTTAGGGTCATACTCACCCGGAAGTGCGTTTCTCGGTCCGTGATAAAGTATATCTCCAAGCAACAGAATACGTTCAGGATTTTCCTCATTTATCCTGTCAAGAAGTTTCTCCATATAAAATGCCGAGCCATGTATGTCCGATGCCACCAAAATTTTCATAAGCTTCTCCTGTCTGAACAATGTGTTTTTTACATCTATATCTTTGAACCGGCTATTGCTCCGTCCGCTGCAGCCGTAGCAAGCTGTCGTACTTCCTTTGTCCTGCAGTCACCTGCAGCGTATATTCCCGGCACGTTTGTCTTAAGGCTCTCATCTGCCTTTATATAACCGTACTCGTCCATATCCAC
Source organism: uncultured Eubacterium sp. (assembly GCA_945920185.1). Classification (GTDB taxonomy): domain Bacteria; phylum Bacillota; class Clostridia; order Lachnospirales; family Lachnospiraceae; genus CAMEJP01. The sequence goes on from CAMEJP010000019.1 coordinate 28,859, forward strand.
CAGTCCTTCAAACAGCTTTGTATCCGGCATTTGTCCGACTGCCACAAATATACCCGACACCTCGTACTCCCTAGTGTCATGTGTGATTACATTTTCAACAATGATAGCTTTTACCGTGTCATCTGCCACAGCTTCTTTTACAATACAGTTTCTTAATATCTCTACATTTTCAGTATTGCAAAGCTCATTAAGAATACCGTCTTTTCCACGAAATTCTTCACGTCTGTGTATGAGATATACCTTACTGCACAGCTTAGAAAGATAAAGAGCATCCATAAGAGCCGTATTTCCACCGCCAATTACCGCTACCGTCTTATCTTTATAGAACGCACCGTCGCAGGTAGCACAATAAGATATGCCTTTTCCTACAAGTTCATTTTCATTATCAAGTCCCAGTTCTCTGTGCTTTGCGCCTGTTGCTATAATCACATTTTTACATTCTATGGTATCGCTATCAGTAATGACAAGCTTTGTATCTCCTCTGTCCTCAACAGACACCACTTTCTGATAATCTATTCCTGCACCGCATGCCTGTGCCTGCTCATAAAGCGAGGTTGCCAGTTCAAATCCTGATATCTCCTTAATTCCCGGATAATTGCTGACCTTCGGAGAATTAACAATCTGCCCTCCGCACATCATACCTTCCAACACCAATGTTTTCTTTCCTGCTCTGGCAGCATAAATAGCAGCACTGAGTCCTGCTACTCCACCGCCTATAATCACTACATCATACATATCATTAACATCCTAAAATACATTTTTTATAAAAGCAATCATATCAGACTTTGATATGGCTCCTACGCTTCTGTCCTTAAGTTCTCCATCCTTAAAAAGAAGAAGGGTAGGAATACTCATAACCTGATATTTCACGGCTAAGTCAGTTGCTTCGTCAGTATTAAGTTTGCAAACCTTTACTTCAGGTAATTCATTTGATACCGCTTCAACAATCGGTGAAAGCATCTTGCATGGTCCGCACCAGTCAGCAAAAAAATCCACCATAACAACTCCGCCTGCATTAAGGACTTCTTCCTCAAAATTCTTTCCGTTTAATTTTACTACTGCCATTTTACATTCTCCTTTTCTTTAAGTTTTTGATTTAATATCTACTAAACCTACGTCAGGAAACTGGATTTTCCCTGATATAATTTTCAAGTATATATGCCGCACATCCCACAAGTTGCACGCATGGACGTTTTTTATAGTATTCTTCATTGCGCTTTGCCGGAACAGGCGACTCCTTTTTACCGTCTGTACCAAGCAGCACTCCGCAGACGATAGAACCATTCATCTCTTCAAACTCATGAGCAAGCTCCTGTATTCTTTTGTAATGCAGAGTCTTTCCGTCTATATCCTTTGCACCGTCATATCCGTACAAAAGACCTGCCACCATAAACATACCGGATACCGCTCCGCACACCTGACGAAGCCTTCCCATTCCTGCGCCAAAGGACGAGCTCAGGCGAAGCATGGCTGTCGTATCCAAATCATACATATCCGAAAACGCAAGTACTACCGACTGAGAGCAGTTATATCCCTCTTTAAAAAGCTCCATGGCTTTTACGGCATATTTGCTTTCCTGTAATTTTTCTTCAAAATCACTGTTCATATATTCTCCTTTCCGAAGCGTTAGCGACGGGGCGAAGAGAAATTCGCGAATGCGATTTCTCTTCTTATAATCTTTCCAACTTATCGAGCAATGCATCAAGCTCGGGAACCTTAAGTGCTTCTATGTTTCCCGTATCACACGCTTTTGCAAATCTGCTGTCAACAGGCAGCTTTGCAAATGTATCCACGCCATACTTTGAAGCTATGTCCTCTATTCTGCTCTCGCCGAAAATACTGTGTGCCTTTTTGCAGTCAGGGCACACAAAATAGCTCATATTCTCAACTATTCCGAGTACCGGAATATTCATGGAAAATGCCATTTTCACAGCCTTTTCAACAATCATACCAACCAGTTCCTGCGGAGTAGTTACTATAATCACTCCGTCAAGAGGCAAAGACTGATATACCGTAAGCGGCACATCTCCTGTTCCCGGAGGCATATCGACAAACATATAGTCCACATCGCCCCATGCCACCTCAGTGTAAAATTGCTTTACTGTTCCTGCTATAATAGGACCTCTCCACACAACAGGGTCAGTTTCATTCTCCATAAGAAGATTAAGACTCATAACCTTGACGCCCTCGGAAGAAATATGCGGAACAATAAAATCTCCGTCTGTTTCCGATATACCTTTCAAATTAAACGCCTTCGCTCTCGCCGGGCCTGTTATGTCCGCGTCAAGAATCGCCGTCTGATGGCATCTTTTGTTCATTCCTGAAGCAAGCATTGATGTCACTATCGACTTTCCGACACCGCCCTTGCCGCTGACAATGCCTATCATTTTCTTAATTCTGCTTTTCTCATTCTGCGGCTCTTTTCGTATAGCACAATCCTGCTTACAGCTTCCGCAGTCGGAATTACAATTTTCACTCATATTTTCCTCCAATCCGAAATGTTAATCATTCAATATCATTAACAACTTCTTTGTTTCAAATGCTTTATCCTTTGCAAATATCCCGGTAAGCATCTCAAAATTTTCATAGGAGTGCTCTACCTCTCTTGAATACAGATGCATAATATCCACCTGCTCTTCCTTAGACAGAGTCTTTCCGTTCCTGACAAATCTAGCCACATCAAGTTCTTTTATCATAAGAAAACCAACAATGGCAATTTTCACTTTTGACAGTACATCCCTGTCATTTACAGCCTTCAAAAAATAGCGGTATAAGCAGTACATAAGAAAATGTTCGTATTCATATTGCCTGTCTGCATAGTATCTGTCAAACTCTTCATAATATGCGTAATAACAGTCGTCATCTGCATTTTCATAAAGATATCTTTTTACATCTGAAACGCATACATTCCAGTTTTTGTTGATTACTTCAAGCTTGTCAAATATATTCCAATACTCAGAAAGCGTCTTACGCTTAATACCTTTTTCTGCTTTAACGGCTTCACAAGAGACAGGCATCAATTCCGTATATTTCTTCTTTTTGATACACTTTTGCAGTTCGTCGGCATAAAAAAGACATTCAGAATACCTGTCATTAATACTCTTATTTCTGTTTCTTGCCACATCATACGATTTTTTACGGCTGCCTTGCAGAAAAAAATACAACTGTGGGTCTATGTCATTGTATGCACTTACAGGCTTGCCGTCCTCTGTATTTTCAAAGGTAACCGGTGTATCATCCTTCAACATGAGTTCTCCTGCCGTTATACAGGAAAACGCCAGCCCTATCTCACGTGTTGCTCCATATTCTTCTATAAATCTCGGGAAATATGCACATGTATCACATAGATGTTCCTCGCCAAGTTCAGTATACAGGTCACATAGCAGCCTGTCATTAAGAAACGGACACCACCCGTTGTCTTTCAGCGTAAAATGTGCTTCTCCGTCTTCATGCATTACCATAACGGATTTTATCCTGTCACCGAACTCTCCTGTAACGTTTTTATAGTAGTCTGCAGACTTTTTATCCACATCCACATCCCATCCGGCACAGCAGGTATCAGTACATTTGTCTGCAATACACTTAAAATCCTTGTAGTAGTATGGCACTCTTATATTCATAATCTTTTTCCTCAGTTACGGTTCAATGCAGGCAACTATATGATATTTCTTATTCCGTCACATATTTTTTTGGCAACGGTGGTATTATTCATGGTGTAAATGTGTATGCCGTCCACACCTCTTGCGAGCAAATCAACAATCTGGTCAATGGCATATACCATTCCTGCATCAAATAGTGCATTTTTGTTATCTGCATATCTGTCAAGTATTCTCTTAAACTTTTCAGGAAGTGTGGCGCCGCAGAGTGTTACCATACGTTCTATCTGTGCCTTATTTGTAACCGGCATAATTCCTGCATGAATAGGTACATCTATCCCTGCCATTTTTGTATTTTCTACAAATTTGCAGAACACATCATTGTCAAAGAAAAGCTGTGAAATCAAGGCATCAGCACCTGAATCCACCTTTTTTCTGAGATTTAACATATCCTCTACCTTATCCTTTGCCTCAGGATGGCACTCAGGATAGCATGCACCGCACACATACATATCGCTTTTACTCTTGATATAGCTTACAAGGTCGCTTGCATACATAAACTCATACTTTTGTGTAATATTGGGATTTTTATCGCCTCTTAAAGCCAGTACATTTTCAATTCCTGCCTCTGAAAGTTCTCCAAGTACCCCGTCTATTTCTGACTTAGTATAATTAAGGCATGTCAGATGAACCACAGGTTCAATGCCGTATGTGTTCTTTATCTTCTTGGCAATCTCCAGTGTCTTGCTGTTAGCCATGCTTCCGCCTGCTCCAAAGGTAATGCTTATATAATCAGGCTTCAGGCTACACAATATCTCAAGTGTACCGTCAATATTCTCAAGCTCCGTATCCCTTTTAGGCGGGAAAATCTCAAAAGATACCGATTGCTTGTCCTTTTTTAATACTTTATCAAGTTTCATAGTTTCCTCCATTTTAAATCGTCAGCGTAAATTCATGCCGCAAAATTCAGCTTAGTGATTACGATATACGAATTTTGTATACAATTTCGCTATAATATTATACTACATCAAAATTCAAAAGTAAAGATTGCCTTATCAATGTATTCATCAAGCCTCATTGACATTTTTCCAAAATAAAAGTATCATATTCTTTGAGAAAAAATGTTATGGAGGCATAATGCAAAAAATATGAACAAAAAAGAAGTACTTGAAATCAAGAAATTATTTACACCCGAAAACAGTGTAATTACAAGAATATGCGGCTGTTATGTGGACGGCAACAAGGAGATAAAATTAAAGACACGCGAGGCTTTCCATTCCATTCCGGAAAATGACGCCTTTAAATATTATGAAATTTTCAAGCATTCCCTTTCAGGAAGCATAGGCAAAAATCTTCTCAATATGGACTTTCCTCTTGAAAGTGAAAAAGCGGGAGGCACGCAGGAATTTTTACTGCGTCTTAGAGACAGCAGGCTGACGGATGATACCCTTACGGATGAGTTTTTCAACAAAATCATAGAAAATTATAATTATGGCGAAAACTATTACATAATACTTATACATGCCGTCTATGATGTTCCCGGAAAATCAAGCGACGGCGAAGAAATGTTTGATTCTTCCGATACGGTATACGACTATATTCTGTGCAGCATATGCCCTGTCGAGCTTTCCGACGCCGGACTGAGCTACCACATAGAGGACAATACTATAACCGACCGAATTCGTGACTGGATTGTAAAACCGCCGGCAAAGGCATTTCTCTTCCCTGAATTTAACGACAGGGCTTCTGATATACACAGCGTACTATACTACACCAAAAACCCTGATGACATACAGGAAGGATTTATTGAGAATGTATTCGGAACAAGCAGCATTCCTCTTTCTGCCAGAGCTCAAAGCGAATCCTTCAACACCATTGTAAAGCAGACGTTAGGCGAAGAATGCAGACTTGAAACCATCCAAAACATTCAGGAAAGCATAAGCGAAATGGTCGAGAACGCAAAAGAAAATCCGGAACCTCTCATTCTCAAAAAGAGCGGTGTAAAGCGCATTTTGGAGAACTGCGGTATCGAAGAAGAAAAACTTACAGACTTTGACATTCAGTACGACAATGTTGTCGGTGAAAAGGATACGGGAATAGTTGTATCCAACATTTCAAATTTCAAAAAATTCTCCATAAAATCGCCTGACATTATGATAAACGTAAGTCCGGGCAAAGCTGACCTTATCGAGACAAGGATTATTGACGGAAAGAAATATTTTCTTATACCGGTAAGCGAAGACGTGACAGTCAACGGCGTAAACGTAAACTGTTAGAAAGATTCGCCGCAAGACGCGCGGTCAATGGGGCTGTCGCATTAAGAAATTAGTGCGGTGCCTCTTTTTCTACGTCAAAAACAACATATAGTTCTGCAGTTCAGGCACGCTTGCGCTGCTCTCGCCTCGCAGCGGATACTAAATTCGCGCTACGCGCTCATTAAGTACCGGCGGGCTCAAAGCACCTGAATCTACATGAACTATATGTTGTCTTTTTTATTCTTTGACTTTATATTATTGGCGCAGCATACTCCTGCAGTTCTTGCAAACGCCGTATATCATAGAGTTCTTGCACTGTATGTCAAAACCATGATGGTCTTTTATATGCTCGCTGATTTCTTTCATAAAATCACATTCCATATGTATGACGCTTCCGCATTTTACACACTTAAGATGAAGATGTTCCTCACATCTGTGTCCTGTTTCAACGTACTGATATACCGCCATACTGCCCTTTTCAGCCACATATTTTATGACCGTGCCATCTCCTGCCAGTTTGTCAAGATATCTGTATATCGTGGACACATTTACCTCGCACATATTGCTTTTCAGATAGTCCGATATATCGGACACATTAACTGTTCTGTTACTGTTATTCTTAAGATATTCAAGTATTTTTGTCCTGCTGACCGTTGTATATCCTGCCATATTTACCTCACATTCCGACTTTTAAAAGACAATGCCCGTAAATTCTATCAATATGCCCCATGCCACACTCACAAAATATAAAAGTGCCATTATCGATATATTTTTCTTTATATTTTTATTTGCCATAAACAACACCAGCACACCCACTCCGGCACTTACCAAAAGTCCTGACATCATGGCACCGGCACTGATTATACCGTCAAGATACAGTTCTGTTATAATAACCGAACCGGCACAGTTTGGAATCAAACCTACAAGAGCCGCAAGAAACTCACCAAGCAGCGGGATATCCACAAGCACTCCCGTAAGCACATCTTCCCCGCCATGTTCGATAATCATATCAACAACAAAAGAAATGGCAAATATAATCAAAAATACCTTAACCGTATGTGAAAGCGCACTCTTTAAATAGCTGTGATTAGAGCAACATCCGCAGCCGCCTGTTGCAAGTATTCCGTCGTCAGCTGGCCTGCTCTTATCCTGTTTCACGGCTACAAGTCCCACAAGCTCTATAATAAAACCGGTGACCATACCTATAAACACCTTTGTACCTATGATTTTAAGCATGGTACTAATGGGAACCGCCTCTGATATAAGTATCGGAAGCATCTCATCCGATGTGGAAAGATAAATGGATATAAGTGTTCCGAGAGTAATTACTCTTCCTGCATAAAAGCCCGAAGCAGCCGCCGAAAAACCGCACTGAGGAAATACACCCAAAAGACTTCCGAAAAACGGTCCGCTCTTTCCGGCACGCTTAATCATCCTTCTTGTCTTGTCTCCCGCCTTGTTTTCTATAAGATCCATTAAGAGATATGTCAAAAACAGAAACGGTACTAATTTTAAACTGTCTATTAATGCTTCCATAGCTACCTCACATTCATCATCTCAATTTTCATGCCAAACGCAAAAATGCAAATAAGTCGCTTTTGCAACTTATTTGCATTTTATTATATTTTCTGATGGCTGTCAAGCATTATTTTAATATATTCTATTCATATATACTTATGTGCTCATTTTCCTTAAGAATTACGGCACCTTCCTTTAAAGCACAGTCTATGGCTTCATTAACATTTTCCGTCATGGAATTTCCAAGCTTACTGTAGCCGAACAGCTTTCCAACCTCGCGTACAAGGTCTGTGCGCTCAAGACTTATCTGCTCCGCAACAACGCTTTTAACAGCATTTTTCAGTTCTTCCACGGCTATGTCGGAAATCTCGCGTCTGCTTTCGGTATCCTTCGGCACCCTGAAAGCATCATATTTTTCCGGCTTCTGACCGTCATCCCAGAAAAATACATTATCACTACTTTCCGTGCGTGTAAGCTTAAGTTCATCATAAATAAATTCAAGCCTTTTTGTAACCCTTGCCGTCACTCTGCTAATTCCAAAACCTTCTGCCACTCTCTTTCCAAGAGATGTTTTACTTATAGGAGCCTCAATGTGAAGAATATCATATATTATCTGCTCCATCTTAGGCATATAGTCGTCATTGTAAAAGTCCTCCTGATAATGCCATCTTGTAAATACATATTCCTCATACACCGGATATGACGATACATTTTCAGACGGATTTTCTTTTTCAAAAACAATTCCCGATGCGTCTGTATATTCCTTAGAAGTATTCTGAGTCACATCGCCTGATGATATGTTGTTTGCATCATCGTTTTCTTTACCTTCATTCTGAGATGAAGGATGCCTCATATCATCTAAAGCCTTTTCAATCTCAGCTTTTATAGCCTGAAGCACCTTTTCCTTATTGTCAAGATAGTCAAGCGTCCACACGCGCATCAATCTCCAGCCAAGTCCTTTAAGCACGCTTGGCTGCAGGATGTTTCTGTCCCTTGCGGTGCTGCTGCCGGCATATGTGCTACCGTCGCACATAATTCCGAGCAGATATTCCTTTGGATTGTCAGGCTTTACCACACCTATGTCTATTTGGTATTCCGAACA
>CAMEJP010000020.1 GCA_945920185.1 uncultured Eubacterium sp.
ATTCAGGCAATAGAGTTTGGAAAAGAAGAGGGGCTTGTGGAGTTCTGCAAGGGCATACAGGCAGGCGCTCCCGTTGACAGTCATGTGGTTCCGGAGGGCTGGGATATGCCGGGATATGATGCCAAGGTCATAATGGCTGCGGGTGCATTTGTACAGGGTTCTTCCATTGAACTTAGTGCAGACGGTCCGATAAAGCCACCGTATACGGCATTTTTTCAGGGAGGACTTACATGGTATCATGCCAAATTCGGCATACTTATGAGCCTTGAAAAGCTGTATGAAGCCGACTTGGTAAATTTATAGAAAGTAAGTAATGCTTTAGAAAAAATGTATACATAAATTTGAAAATGTGTTATGATATAAGATGATTATTTTTGTGATTCTCCGTTTATGAAACTTTTTATCAAACTAAGATATACGGAGGTTCAATGAACACATTTACAACAAAAGATTTGCCTGATGATGCCAGACCTTATGAGAAATGCCTGAAGTATGGGACAGTTTCGCTTTCTGATTCCGAGCTTCTTGCCATATTTTTAAGGTGCGGCGTGCAGGGAATGAACAGCATAGAGTTATCGTCCCTTATATTAAAAAAGGGCGGCGACAAGGGACTTGTGGGACTTAACGGTCTTTCATGGTCTGAACTTACGCAAATAAAAGGTATAGGCAGGGTGAAGGCAATTCAGATACAGTGTATTGCCGAAATGTCAAGAAGAATTGCCAAAGGTCTTGCTAAGGAAGCGCTGGAGTTTAATGACACATTTTCCGTGGCAAACTATTTTATGGAGGACTTAAGGCATCTTGACAGGGAACACCTTGTAATGGCTATGTTTGATACCAAAAATCACTTTATAGGCGAAAGTACCGTATCAATAGGTACTGTAAATGCTTCGCTTATATCGCCGAGAGAGATACTTGTGGAGGCACTGAGGAGCAATGCGGTTAAGATTATTCTTCTGCATAATCACCCCAGCGGAGACCCCACGCCGAGCAAAGAGGATATCATGGCTACAATAAGGCTTTCTAAAGCCTGTGATGACGTAGGTATTGTGATGTTAGACCATATAATAATTGGCGATAATAGGTACATAAGTTTAAGAGAACAAGGGTACTTTACCGATAATGATTAAATGAAAACCGACAGGAAATGGAGATTAAAATGACACAGAATGTATTTGGACTTGACATAGGAACGAGCAATATAAAAATGTATTGTTCAAACAGCAATGAGATTTTGAATGAGAAAAATGTTATTGCCATTGCCAACAAGAAAAATATATTTTCTTATGGTGACGACGCTTTTGAGATGGTAGGAAAGGCACCGGAAAATATCAGCGTGTCTTTTCCCGTAAAATACGGCGTTATAGCTGATAATGAAAATATGGAATCGCTGATAGAAAAGTTCTATTACAAAATTACAGGTTATAAGAAACCGATAAACGGAGAGTTTTACGTGACGGTACCAACCGAGGTTACAGAGGTGGAAAAGAGAGCTTTTTATGAGCTTGTCGCAAATGCAAAGATAAAAGCAAAGAAGATTTATGTAATCGACAAACCTATTGCTGACGGAATAGGAGCGGGAATTGACGTGACAAACGCAAAGGGTGTCATGATTATAAATATGGGTGCCGATACGACAGAGGTATCCGTGTTATCTCTTGGCGGCATAGTTTTAAGCAAAGGTGTAAAGCTTGCAGGCAATAAGTTTGATGAAAGTATCATCAATACCGTAAAGAAGCAGTACAACCTCATAATAGGCAATAAGACTGCTGAAAATATCAAGTTTGAACTCAGCAGTGCAGTAAAAATACCTGAAAAGAAGTACAATGTGTTTGGCAGGGATGTGGTCACGGGACTGCCTATACAGGTAGCGATATCATCAGATGTGGTGTATGACTGTCTTATAGACCAGATAAATTCTCTTGTGGATGCGGTTAAGGTAATACTTGAGAGAACTCCTCCGGAGCTTTCTGCGGATATTATCGATACGGGAATATATATCACCGGAGGTTCGTCAAATATAAACGGTATATGTGAGCTTATCGCAAAGGAAACAGGACTTAACGTGAATAAAGTGCCGGTTCCGCAGGAAAGCGTAATCAGAGGAATTATTGAGATTGTCAAAAATCCTAAAAAATATGACGGAATAGCAAAGATACCAAGAGAAAAGATATATTATTAGTGATATAGGTGTTTTTTATGAATAACAAAAATAAATTCAGCTTGTCTACAAAAGGACTTTTGTATGTATTTTGCGCCATATGCGTAGTGCTGATAGTTGTTACGTTCTTTACGGATAAGCTTACAAAGCCGATACGGAATATCCTGTCATATGTAGTGGTTCCTATGCAGAACGGCGTTAATAATATGGGCTTGTGGGCGTATGACAAGAAGGAGGAGCTTAAAGACATAGATGAGCTTCTCGATGAAAATGCAAAGTTGAAGGCGCAGCTTTCAGAACTCCAGGAAAAAAATCTTCAGCTTGAACAGGACAGTTATGAGCTTGCCAGACTCCGTGAGCTTTACGCTCTTGATGAAAAATATTCAGGCTACACAAAAGTGGGGGCAAGAATTATAGCAAGAGATAATTCAAACTGGTTTAACAAATTTACGGTGGACAAGGGAAGCAATGACGGCATAGAGGTTGGCATGAATGTCATTGCGGACGGAGGACTTGTAGGCATTGTAATTGAAACGGATAAGACTACAAGTGTGATAAGAACCATTATTGATGATCAGAGCGTTGTGAGCTGTATGCAGATAAGCACGGGTGATACATGTACAGTGGCCGGTGACTTGAAGCTTATCAATGAAGGCAAGCTTTTGCTCAGCAATTTTAAGAAAAGTTCAAACGTGTCCGTGGGTGATGCTATAGTCACATCCAACATAAGCAGTATGTTCCTGCAGGGCATACTTGTCGGATATGTCAACGAGATTTCTCTTGACAAAAATGACCTTACGCAGTCAGGATATATAATTCCGGTAGTGGATTTTGAACATTTGCAGGAAGTACTTATAATCACTCAATTAAAATAAAACGGAGGTATTATGAAGCGCAAAATAATACAATTTGTTCTCATAATAGTATGCTTTGTTCTTCAAAGTACATTTCTTAAAAGTATAGCCTTTGCCAATGTAGCACCTAATCTTATGATTATTCTTCCTGCACTTTTTGGATTTATGGGAGGAAAGAGAGACGGAATATATGTGGGCTTTTTTACAGGCTTTATGTTTGACCTGTTCTATTGTGATGTGGTGGGACTTAATGCATTTGTATTCATGTTCATAGGATATTTCAGCGGATTTTTCAAGGAGCATTACAACAAAGAAGAGATGATTATACCGCTTTTTCTGATTATGCTTGGTGATTTTTCCTACGGATTTATAAATTATGTGTTTAATTTTCTTTTAAGAAACAAACTTGACATAGCCTACTATATGTTTAATATTATACTGCCTGAGGTAGTATATACGCTGTTTGTCACAATACTTATCTACAAGGTTGTTTTGTATGTGGATAAGCTTGCCGGCAAAAAGCATGAAAGGAAGGTAACAAAATATGTTTTTTGAGGAAATACTTGATTTTTTGAAACGTTTTGTGAAATCAAGAGCAACTCATCTTGTTATTGTTATTATTCTTCTTTTTACGATACTCATAAGACGTTTCTTTATTCTTCAGATAGTAAACGGCGATTCTTATACTACGGATTTTACGGCCAAAAACATAAAGGCGTATTCCATATCCGGAGCCAAGGGTGACATATACGACAGAAACGGTGAGCTGTTAGCATATAATGAACTTGCTTATACCGTAAAGATATGTGACAGCGGTGTTTATGATAACAACGCTCAAAAAAACATTATTCTCAATGACATAATATACCGGACGATACACATTATTGAGGACAATAATGATATCGTAGATGTAGATTTTCCCATAGGCGTAAGTGCCGAAGGAAATTATGAGTTTACCGTGGATACATCGGAAAAACTCAGATTTTTCAGAGATATTTTCGGTAAAAAGAGTGTGTCCGAGCTCTCTGAGAAAGAAAGAATGTATACTGCAGACGAAGTGATGGAATACCTTATTGACAGATTTGAGGTCGATGAGAAATATTCAAAAGAGGACACTGTGAGGATAGTTTATTTCAGAAATCTTATGAAGCAGAATTCATATCAGAGATATCTGGAATTTACAGTGGCAAAGGAAGTGTCTGATGAGACTGTTGCGGCAATTCTTGAAAATACGGCTACTCTTACCGGTGTAAAGGTTTCAGAGGATTATATCAGAAAATATGTAGACAGTGTATATTTTGCCCATATTATAGGTTATACGGGAAGAGTGTCGGCTGATGAACTTGTTGAACTTTTAGAGAAGGATGACCAGTATGAGGCAAACGATATAGTCGGAAAATCCGGAATAGAGAAAGCAATGGAAACTTATCTGACCGGAAGAAAAGGAGAGAGAAAGGTATACATTGACAATGTAGGACGTGTGACTGAGGTCATAAGCGAAACAGAGGCTACACGAGGAAGCGATGTATATCTGTCAATAGATTCCAAGCTTCAGAAGGATATATATGATGAGGTTGAAAGACAGCTTTCGGCACTTATTTTATCAAAGATAATAACAAGTGAGGACAAATATCATTACAATTCGGCAGGCGATATTGATGATGTGTACATTCCCATATCTGATGTGTATTTCAGTATGATTGACAACAGTGTCCTGTCATTAAAGACCATTACCGAGGGAGAAACGGACACACAGGCAAACGTGTATGGCAAATTCAGTGAAAAGCAAGATGTTGTACTGAAGGAACTGTGGGCGGAGCTTAATGACACTGCCACACCGCTTAATCAGTTATCTGAGGAAATGCGGGTTTATGAATATTATGTATATCAGTACCTTCTGAATTATGGTATAATAACAAGAAGCGATCTGGATACGGAAGACTCTGTATATCTGGCGTGGTACAATGAAGAAATCAGCCTTAAAGAGTTTTTAACGTATGCCCTTTCAAAAAACTGGGTAAATATGTACAATCTGGCAGATTCCGAGTATCAAAGTCTTTATGAGGCATACGATTCATTGCTTAAGTATGTATTTTCAGAGCTTCCGGATGACGACGGATTTGGCAAGAAAATATATAAGTATCTTATAAAAGGCGGAAGAATAAGTGGAAGAGAAGTGTGTGCCATGCTATATGAGCAGGGTGTGCTGGAATATGATGAAGATCAGTATATACGGGTTAAAAACGGAATTATATCTTCGTATGATTTTATTACGAACAAGATAAGCAATCTTGAAATAACACCTGCACAGATGGCCCTTAAGCCTTGTTCGGCTTCGGTTGTTGTGACTTCACCGAAAACAGGAGAGATACTTGCTCTTGTATCATATCCAAGCTATGATAACAATATGCTTTCGGGAACCGTAGACGCAGCTTATTACAATAAACTGCGAAATGACAATTCCCTGCCTTTAATCAACAGGGCAACAGCCTCACAGTGTGCGCCGGGTTCAACTTTTAAGATAGCTACAACCATAGCCGGTGTAGGTGAAAATGTGCTGACCTTAGGCGAAGACATATACTGTTCGGGTACGTTTGATAAAGTTACGCCGAGTCCCCGCTGTTGGGCTCTTTACGGACACGGAACGCTTGATACAATCGGAGCAATACGTGCTTCATGCAACTGCTATTTTTACGAGGTAGGTTATCGTCTGTCAATAGACGCCAATGGCAAATTCAGCAATGAACTGGGAACAAGCCGATTGCAGAAATATACGGATTTGCTTGGACTTTCCACAAAGTCAGGAATTGAGATATATGAGGCAACACCTCATGCCTCCAACATTAACTCAATAGCGTCGGCCATAGGTCAGGGAAACCATAACTATGCTCCTATAAATTTAGCAAGATATGTGACTACAATAGCTTCGTCCGGAACATGTTATGATTTTACTCTTATAAATAAGATTGTAGATAATGAAGGAAATGTGTTATACTCATATACGCCAAAGATTGCTAACCAATGTGACTTTGTAAGTGATGCTCTGTGGAATTCAATTCACACAGGTATGAAACAGGTGCTTGAGGGCAATGCTTACTTCAGAGGTTTGGGATTTGATGTTGCAGGAAAGACAGGTACGGCACAGGAAAATCTTAAAGAGCCTAACCATGCCCTGCTCATAACATACGGACCTTACGAAGACCCTGAGATAGCCGTTGCGACTGTCATACAAAACGGTTACATCTCAAGTAATGCGGCTATGCTTACGGGAGAAGTTTACAGGATATACTTTGAAAAGGAACGTTCAGATACCCTTAATGTTACAGGCGGAAATCAGGTTATTGATTGATAATTACTATGAAACGGAGGAATAAAAGTGAAAGACAGTATAGTAATTAGAGGAAATAAATACGGACTTACATTGTATGTCAATGAGGAGTCGGATAAGGAAAAGCTGAAGGAAGAACTGCTTGAAAAGCTGAAGGTTGCAAAGAGTTTTCTAAGAGAGGGAAATATCGCACTGGCTTTTGAAGGAAAGAAACTTAGTTTAGAGGAACAGCAGGAGCTTATAGAGCTGATAAACGAAAATGCAGACGTTAAGGTTATGTGCATAGTGGATACTTCTGAAAGCGGAGAATATGTTTTCAAGGAAGCTCTTTCAAGGTTGCCGATATCTGATGAAAACAAAAGTATCAATGAGGCAGCTATCACGACGTCAAATCCTGAAGAATCTGTTGTCGGTTCATTTCATAAAGGAACTTTAAGAAGCGGACAGCTTCTTGAAGCAGATAACAGCGTGGTTATAATAGGTGATGTAAATCCCGGTGCAAATATTGTTTCAAAAGGTAATATTGTTGTTCTCGGTTCACTTAAAGGCAATGCCTATGCCGGAGCAAACGGGGATACGGGAGCATTTGTTGTGGCACTTAAGATGAACGCCATGCAGATTAGAATTGCAGACACCATTGCAAGATGCCCCGATAATCAGGAGACGAGCAAGGATTTGGCTCCTCAGATTGCATTTATAAGCGAAAATAACATTTGTATTGAAAATTTATATTGATTTTATTCGTATTTTTATTCATAATAGTATCGAAAAATATTTTTTGGAGGAATTAGAAAATGAGTGAAGTTATCGTAGTAACATCCGGAAAAGGCGGAGTCGGAAAGACTACTACTACCGCAAATATCGGCACAGGTCTTGCCATGGCAGGAAAGAACGTAGTATTGGTAGATGCAGACACAGGTCTTAGAAATCTTGACCTGGTGCTTGGACTTGAAAATAGAATAGTGTACAATCTTGTAGACTGGCTTGAGGGAAAGTGCAGAATCAAGCAGGCTCTTATAAAGGACAAGCGTCATCCGTCACTTTGTCTTATGCCTACATCACAGACTAAGGACAAGAATGCCATAACCGAGGAGGACATGGTAAGACTTGTTGAGGAGCTTAAGAAAGATTTTGATTACATAATTCTTGACTGCCCGGCAGGTATTGAGCAGGGCTTTAAGAATGCCATTGTAGCTGCCGACAGAGCACTTGTTGTCACTACTCCGGAGGTTTCTGCAATACGTGACGCTGACAGAATTATAGGTTTGCTTGAGGCAAATGAAATGAAGAGAACGGATCTTATCGTCAACAGAATAAGAATGGATATGGTTAAGGAAGGAAATATGATGAGTATTGATGATGTTGTGGATATTCTTGCCATTAACATTATAGGTGCCGTTCCTGATGACCAGAATATAGTTATAGCTACAAACCAGGGTGAGCCTCTGGTCGGAAACGGCTCGCTTGCGGGACAGGCTTATGAGAACATTGTAAAGAGAATATTGGGTGAGGAAGTTCCTCTTATGGATCTCAATGCGAAAAAGGGATTTTTTGGCAAGTTATCTAATATCTTTAAAAAGAACTAAAGGAGGACATTATAATGAGTTTATTTGATATGTTTAAGAAAAAGACTTCCAGTAATGTTGCTAAGGACAGACTGAAGCTTTTGCTTGTGTCTGACAGAGCTAACTGCTCGCCTGAGATTATGGAAAAGATTAAAAATGATATTATAAATGTCATTTCCAAATATATGGATATTGATACAGAAGGTCTTGATATTCAGATTACAAATGTGGAGGCTTCTGAAAATAACGGAGTAGCAGGTCCGGCACTTTTTGCGAATATCCCAATAAAGGATATTAGAAACAAGAATAATTAAGGATGTAAGATGTTAAAGAAGTTAAAAAGCTACAGGCTGCGTAATTACAACTTTTTTTTGGTGCTGCTTATTGTGAGTCTTACCGTGTTAGGTATATTTGTCATTGACAGTGCTGCTGTTTCAGATAATTTTGATAAGAAGCAGTTTATCGGTATGGTTCTCGGAATATGCGGTATGACCGTAATATCTCTTATAGATTACAAATTTCTTATGAAATTTTACTGGCTCATATATGCGTTTAATCTGCTCCTTCTTACATTGGTTCTGGTTGTCGGAAAGGAAGTAAAGGGAGCAAGGCGCTGGATTCCTCTTACTGGTAATGATAGCGGACTGTCAATACAACCGTCTGAATTTTGCAAAATTTTTCTTGTAGTGTTCTTTGCAAAATTTTTAGGCACATATTATAAGAAAATTAACAATATTAAGTTCCTTGCCGTGGTTTTGATACTTATGGCAGTTCCTTTGTTACTTGTCGTAAAGGAACCTGACCTTTCAACAACCATCATTCTGGCCATGATACTTGTGACGCTTATATATCTTTCAGGTCTTAACTATAAAATAATAGGCACGGTTCTTTTGATTGCCGTTCCCGTAATAGCGGCGGCAGTAATATATATAGCACAGCCGAATCAAAAGCTTTTGGAGCCATATCAGAAAAAACGTATTATGGCGTTTATTGATCCGAAAAATTACGCTGATGACAGATACCAGCAGGATAATTCCGTATCTGCCATAGGAAGCGGAAAACTGTATGGAAAAGGGCTTAAAAACGATGATCCTTCTTCGGTTAAAAATGCCGGATTTATCCCAGAACCACAGACGGATTTTATTTCGGCAATTATAGGAGAAGAATTAGGTTTTGTCGGATGTGCAATAGTTTTATTACTCTTGTTTTTAATAATAATTCAGTGTATAATAATAGGTATTAAGGCATCGGATTTTACCGGACGGCTTATGTGTTTCGGTATGGCAGCGATGCTTGCCTACCAGACGTTTATAAACATCGGAGTGGCCACCGAAATACTTCCTAACACAGGTGTCACGCTGCCGTTTGTAAGTTATGGACTAAGTTCACTTTTAGCACTTTACGGCGGCATGGGAATAGTTTTAAATATAAGCCTGCAGAGGAAATCGGAATAGAATATTTACAACAAGAGTATTGGAGGGCATATATGAACATAGGTTTAATAGCACACGATTCTAAGAAAAAGCTGATGCAGAATTTTTGTATAGCATATAGAGGGATTCTTAATAAGAACCAGCTATTTGCTACCGGAACAACGGGACGACTTATTGAAGAGGTTACCAACCTCACGGTCCACAAATATCTTGCCGGACATTTGGGTGGAGAACAGCAGTTAGGTTCTCAAATTGAAAACAATCAGATTGACCTTTTGATTTTTTTAAGGGATCCGCTTTCTCCAAAGACGCATGATCCTGATGTAAACAATATTTTCAGGCTTTGTGATATGCACAATATACCGCTTGCCACTAATCTTGCCACAGCCGAACTGCTTATAAAATCTCTTGACAGAGGCGATCTTGAGTGGCGTGAAATCTATAAGTAGGAGTGTGTGATGAAAAGAAGAATAGTTATTCTTGCGTTAGTACTTTCTCTGCTATTTACAGGATGTAACAGCGTAAAGAACAGTGATTATATAAAGGTCGGAGTCAGTAAAGACAGTATACCCGGCATAGATACTTCTCTTTTACTCGCGGATGCCATGGGAGATGACATATGTGTTGTCGATGCTTCCACGGTCGTGAATGACGGAGATACGTCAATCAACATAGGCGCTGGTCTTTTGTTTAACATTTCCGACAATACCATATTATACAATAAAAACATTTTTAAAAGAATGTATCCTGCCAGCACAACAAAGATCCTTACGGCATATTGTGCGATTAAATACGGAAAACTTTACGGAATAGACTTTTCCAAAGAGATAAAAGTATCAGGCTGTGTTAATAATATGGTTGCCGGTGCCAAGCTCTCAGGATTGTATGAAGGTGATGTGCTGACGCTTAGGGATATTATGTACTGCACACTTCTTGAATCGGGAAATGACGCCGCACTTATTCTTGCCGAGAATATTGCCGGAAGTGTCGATGAATTTGTTAAACTTATGAATGAAGAGGCTAAACGGATAGGTGCCACTAATTCTCATTTTGTCAATCCTCATGGACTTTTTGAGGAAGAACACTATACAACCGCTTACGATTTGTATCTGATATTTAACGAAGCTGTCAAACTTCCGGAGTTTGTTGAGTACATTAATACGGACACTTATTCATTTAAATACACTACCGCTTCAGGAGTGATAAGAAACCGTATTGTAACAGCTACAAATCAGTATATTTCAGGAAAGAGCACACCGCCTGACGGAGTAACCGTAGTCGGAGGAAAGACAGGTTTTGAAGATTTGGCAGGACGTTGCCTTGTAATACTGTCAAGGAAAAACGATAAAGAATATATATCCATAGTGCTTAATGCCAATTCGACAGCGGAGCTTTATGAAAATATGAACAAATTGCTGTCAAAAGAAGAATAGTCTGATAGTGTATGACAAAGTATACAAAACAGTTTTATAAATTTTATGCCCGTTCAAAAATGAGCGGGCATTTTCCGTATAACAGTTTTCAGGCATAAAACCTGTGTTTTGTACGCTAGTCAGCTATGCTTGTAATTCTGCCATATGCGCTTATAAGATAGAGTCCGCAAAGTCCTACAAGTGCATATACGATTTTGCTCAGATAAGTCATATTTCCGAATATGAATGATACTAAATCAAAGGAAAAGAAGCCGATTAATCCCCAGTTGATTGCTCCGATTATAACAATCGTCAGAGCTGTGTAATCAAGACCCTTAGAGTTCATTGAATTTTACCTCCCTTTTGTGTTTTCAGGTTTTCAAGGCTTATTATGTGCATTTTATTAGAAAATATCACAATATTTCTTGTATACTTTTTTGCATAATGTTATACTAGACATATATGTACAGAAGTGAGGATTATTATGGGTGAAGTTGTAAAGATTAAACACAGACGACCTATTAAAATAAATATTGCATTTTGTATACTGCTTTTTATATTTGTATATGTTGCCATATGTTCAGTGCTGTATTTTACCAAAAAAAAGGTTACAATATACGAGGTAAATTCAGGCAGTATTATGCGTGATGACATTTATACCGGATATATTATCCGCAAGGAGGAAAATATCAGGGCTTCTCACAGCGGATACCTTAATTATTTTGTTTATGAAAAAGAACGTGTGGGATTTGGCGAAAACATTTGCTGCGTGGATAATGAAGGCGATGTATCAAAGTATATTAAAGAGCTTAAGGATGGCAGAAGTTCTTTTGAAAGCAAGGATATAAAGCAGATAAATTCCGTAGTGTCAGATTTTAAAATGAAATATAACGATACAGGTTTTGCCGGAACATATGATTTTAAGACGGAACTTGATAACCGTATAGATATGTGTCTTAACGAAAATATCATGAATGACTTAAACAGCTACATAAGCACAAAATCTGCGGACAGGTATCATATAATGCAGACAGATAAAACCGGAGTGATAGTGTGTGGTTACGACGGTTATGAGAGCATTACGGAAAATGAACTTAAAGACGAGCATTTTGACAAAAATAATTATAAATATACAAGCCTTATAGGAAAAGAAAACATAGCGGACGGGGATATTGCTTACCGACTCGTAACAAGCGAGAAATGGAATATATATATTAAGCTTACGGATGAACAGGCAAAGCATTATGAGGGCAGAAGCGTGGTAAAGATACGTTTTCTTGATGATAACACTACAACTAATGCTGATTTTTCAATATACACCAATCAGTATGGCGTGTACGGAAAGATATCTCTTAACAAATATATGACTAATTATGCCACAGAAAGATTTGTGGATATAGAGATAATAGATGAAAACGTATCAGGACTCAAAATTCCTAAGGAATCACTGGTAGAGAAAGACTTTTACAGAATTTCAAAATCAGTTGTCATGAAGGGAAATGATTCAGACAACCTCGGAGTGCTTGTTAAGAGAGAGAATGAAGCTACATATGTTTTTGTGGAAATCAATATATATGATGAAGATGATGACAATTACTATATTGACAAAAAAGTATTTGAGAAAAATGACGTGATTGTAGGAAAAGAAGACGGAATCACAATAGAACTGACCGATACAAAGAAAGTCAAAGGTGTGTACCGTATAAACAAAGGTTATGCAGTATTCAGAAAAGTCGAGATAATAGACGAAAATGACGATTTCTATATAATCAGTTCCAAGACTCCATACGGACTGTCAATATATGACCACATTGTTCAGGACAGTGAAAATGTTAAGGAAGACGAAATACTGTACTAAAAAATATATGAATGTGAGGTAATCTGATATATATGGTAAAAGAAAACTTAGCTCAGGTAATGGAAAATATTGAAAATGCCTGTAAAAGAAGCAACCGTGACGTAAATGAGGTAACGCTTATCGCCGTAAGCAAGACAAAACCTGTTGAGATGATAAGCGAGGCAATAGACGCAGGTGTTGTAAACTTTGGTGAGAACAAGGTTCAGGAACTTACCGATAAAATGGAGTACTTTAAAGATAATCAGAATTTGAAGTGGCATATGATTGGTCATCTTCAAAGTAACAAGGTAAAGTACATTATCGATAAGGTATCACTTATTCATTCGGTAGATTCTTACTCTTTGGCGCAAAAGATAAGCGAGCAGGCTGTAAAGAAAAATGTAAATGCCAATATTTTGATTGAGGTAAATGTGGCTATGGAGGAGTCAAAGTTTGGACTTAGCTGTGAAGATGTAAAGGAACTCGTGATTAAAATCGGTGCGCTTCCAAACATTACTGTAAGAGGTCTTATGACAGTGGCTCCGTATGTTGAAAATCCCGAGGAAAACAGAGAAATTTTTCGCAAATTGAAGAAATTATGTGTTGACATAAAGAGTAAAAACATTGATAATATTACTATGGATATACTGTCAATGGGTATGACCAACGATTACGAAATTGCCATCGAAGAAGGCTCTACAATGGTGAGAGTCGGAACAGGCATTTTTGGTAATAGAAATTATAATATATAAGAATAGGAGAATTTATTATGGCAAGCGGATTTAATAAATTTTTGGGCTTAATCAAGTTAGGCGATGACGATGATGAAAGCGAATACTATGATGATGACTATGAAGTTGAAGAGGAGCCTGTAAAGGAAGCTCCTAAGAAAAGTTCATTTAAGAAATATGATTATGAGGATGAAGACACTTCATACACTAAGGCAGACAAGGTTAAGCCACAGAAGTCAAACAGCAAGGTTGTTCCTATGCGCCAGCCTTCAAGAGGAGGTTTGGAGGTATGTGTAATCAAACCTACAAGCATAGAGGATGCAAGGGAGATTTCAGATACTCTTAACAGCGGAAGGGCAGTTATACTTAACTTAGAAGGTCTTCAGATGGATATTGCACAGAGAATTATAGACTTTACATCAGGTGCCTGCTATTCAACCGGTGGAAATCTTCAGAAAATCTCTCAGTATATTTTTATCAGCACTCCTGAATCAGTAGATGTTTCCGGTGATTTCCAGGCATTTATGACAGGAGACCTTGATATTAACTGAGGCATTCACTTATGAGTGAACATATCCTGAGAAAAGAGGACGAACTTACAAAAAAGAGATTGTCTGAGCTATCCGGTCTTTCATATAATCGCGAAATTCCCGTATACTCAGACTTTCTTAATATGTATGAGCAATCGCTTTTTAATTCTCTTAAGTTTCCTAATTATGAATATTCTCTGTACGGCGGATATGACTTTGCTGAACGAAGAATTGCGTGTTTCAGGGAAGCGGCAATAGATTTTTCTTATCCAATAGTATGCATTAAGATTACTCCTGTAAGTCTCAAATTTTCGGAAAAACTTACGCACAGGGATTTTCTTGGTTCTGTTCTGGGACTTGGAATTGACAGAAGTAAGGTAGGAGATATTATTGTTAAGAGCAATTACGCTTATATCTTTGTGATAGATACCATGGCTCAATACATAATCGACAATATAACGAGAGTGCGGAATACGCCTGTATTTGCAGTTTACTATGACGGAGACATAGTGGATTGTACTCCCGATTACAAAGAGATTTCAGGCAGCGTTGCTTCAGTACGTCTGGACAGCGTTCTGGCACTTGCATTCGGAGAATCCAGAAGCAAAATTATATCGTATATTGAGAATGCGGAAGTTTTTGTAAACGGCAGGCTTACAACTAACAACAGCTACAATCTTAAGGAAGAGGATATAGTGTCTGTCAGACACGTGGGAAGATTTCGTTTTAAGGGAACTTCCAATACTACCAAAAAGGGCAGACTTTTTGTTAAATTAGATAAATATATTTAGATTATAGGAGGTGTTGTATATGCTTACACCTGTAGAAATTAAAAGCAAAACCTTCAAGGGAACATTTGGCTACAACAAAAAGGATGTGGATACATTTATGTATCAGGTTCTTGAAAATTATGAAACTCTTTACAAGACAAATAAAGAGCTTGATGAAAAAAACGGTGTGCTTGCCAGCAATCTTGCAAGCTATAAGACAATAGAATCACAGCTTGAAAAGTCGTTGGTGCTGGCACAGAAGGCGGCTGATGATACTAAGGCTGCGGCTAAAAAGGAAGCCGAGCTTATAGAGAAAAATGCACGTCTTGAAGCACAGAAGATGCTCTGTGATGCAAAGCGCAATTTAAAGGAGATAGAACAAAAGATTGCAGATCTTACGGCACAGTACGAAGCGTATAAGGCACAGATTAAGAGCGTATCCATGGCACAGATTGAACTTATTGAAAGCAACGTAGTAAAAAAGCCTGCTGTTGAAGCACAATCTTTAGACATGGACAAATTGGAAGCTGCTTTCAATGAAAAAACTGATAACGATATAACTTATGATGAAATCAATGCCGTTAAAAATGCCAGTGCTGCCGTTGAAGATGAGATTTTGCGCGAGGCTGCGGCAAGTGATGATGAAATCTACAAGAATATTATTGATTTGTCAGAGACAGGAGAAAATTAAATGTCTGTATTAACTGTACATTATGATGAAAAACCTATATATGATATAAATATTGAAACAGGATTTGACAGGCTTGCTTCTTCATTTTCAAGTCTCGGTGTTACGGGAAGACGCCTTCTTGTGGTATCTGATTCCAATGTGGCACCTTATTATCTGGAAGAGGTTAAAAATGAGCTGTCAAAAACGGGAAATACAGTGTATTCTTTTGTGATACCTGCAGGAGAAGCCAATAAGAATCTCAAAACAGTCGAAACCATATATGAGTATCTTATTATCAACCATTTTGACAGAAATGACTATCTTGTGGCTTTAGGAGGCGGTGTTGTGGGTGATATGGTAGGCTATACGGCTGCCACATATCTCAGAGGCATTTCTTTTATACAGGTTCCTACAACACTTTTAGCGCAGGTAGATTCAAGTATCGGCGGAAAAACCGGAGTTGATTTTAATGCATATAAAAATATGATTGGTGCCTTTCATCAGCCGAAGCTGGTATATATGAATATCAATACTCTTAAGTCATGTGATGCTCGTATGTACCTTTCGGGTATGGGTGAAGTCATTAAGCATGGTTTTATAAAGGATAAGGCATTTTATGAATGGATAAAAGAAAATGCTGACAAAATTAAGTCACACGATGAACAGGCTCTGCTTCATATGATATATACAAGCTGTGACATAAAACGTCGTGTGGTAGAAAATGACCCTAAGGAAAAGGGAGAGAGAGCACTTTTAAATTTTGGCCATACACTGGGTCATTCCATAGAAAAGCTTACAAATTTTACGCTGTATCATGGAGAATGTGTCATCCTTGGCTGTGTATGTGCTCTTAACATTTGTCTTAATCGCGGTCTTATAACAAAGGAAGAGCTTGATGATGCTGTTTCTGTATTTTCTTCATTTGGTTTTCCTCTTACGGTTGAGAGAATATCAAGAGAAGATGTACTTCGTGTATCTAAGAGCGATAAGAAAATGGATTCAGACAAAGTAAAATTTGTACTTCTTAATGGTATAGGAAGCAGCTATATTGATAAGACTGTTACTGATGAAGAACTGCTTGCTGCCGCAGACACCGTAATCAGATAAAATTTTTTACGGAAGTTTTTACGACTGTTGCAGGAAGGTGAGAATTTATGAAAACATTAAAGTATTATATATCGGCATTTGCAGGAATAATTTTTCTGGTGTTTTTGGATCAGTTTACAAAATATCTTGCAGTGTCCAAACTCAAAGATAAAGCAGCCTTTAAGCTGATTCCCAATGTACTTCATTTTGAATATGTGACCAATACAGGAGCGGCATGGGGAATGTTTTCAGGCAGACAGATTATGTTTATTGTGCTGACTCTGCTTGTTTTGCTGGTGATAGGATATGTTTATATTAAAACTCCAAAAACGAAAAAGTATATGCCGTTACGGATTACGCTCGTTTTGCTTACATCAGGAGCACTGGGAAACTTTATTGACAGAGTGGTGAATAATTATGTTCACGATTTCATATATTTTGTGCCTATCAATTTTCCGGTATTCAATGTGGCTGACTGTTATGTGACTGTTTCGGCAGTACTGCTTGTGGTGCTTTTGCTTTTTGTATATAGAAAAGATGATGATTTTGATTATCTTAAACCGAAAAAGAAAGGTAAGAATGATTAGTTTTGATGGATGAATTTACATTTATAGTTGATGAGAGTGAAAAAAATACGAGAATAGACAAATATCTTAGTGATAAAATGCCGGATACTTCCCGTTCATATATTCAAAAGCTGATTGAATTTGGCAATATAAATGTAAACGGAGGAAGTATCAAGGCAAATTATAAGATTTCCGCAAATGATGTTATTGTTGTAGCTATGCCGGAACCTACTGTACTTGACATAGAACCTCAGGATATTCCTCTTGACATTATATATGAGGATAATGATATAATTGTGGTAAATAAGCCAAAAGGAATGGTAGTGCATCCTGCACCGGGGCATTATAAGAATACTCTTGTAAATGCTCTTATGTATCATTGTAAGGATAATCTTTCTACCATTAACGGTATATTCAGACCGGGAATTGTGCATAGGATTGATATGGATACAACAGGAGTTCTTGTAGTGTGTAAGAATGATTATGCACATAACTTTATTGCACAGCAGCTTAGTGTTCATTCCATTACACGAAAGTATGAAGCTATTGTTTATAACAGCTTTGCAGAGGAAACAGGAACGGTAAATGCTCCTATCGGTCGCAATCCTGCCGAGCGTAAGCAGATGTGCATAGACTATGTACGCGGAAAAGAAGCAGTTACACATTACCGGGTAATCAAAAATTACGGACGTTATGCACATATAGAGTGTACCCTTGAAACCGGACGAACCCATCAGATAAGAGTTCATATGTCAAGCATAAATCATCCGCTGCTTGGTGACACGGTGTACTGTAATGCTAAGCCGCCATATAATCTCAGAGGACAGACTCTGCATGCAAGAGTGCTTGGCTTTATTCACCCTACAACGCATGAATATGTTGAGTTTTCTGCGCCTCTGCCTGAATACTTTACCAGTCTTCTTGAATATTTTAATACTATATAATACAGGTGACGAAGCGGATTTATAAATGTCCGAAATTAAGAATGGAGGTAATTTTTATGGAAAAGAGAGTAGTAGTAACTATTGGTCGTGAGTATGGAAGCGGCGGTCATGAAATAGGTATGAAGCTTGCAAAGGAGCTTGGCGTCAGGTGTTATGATAAGGAGCTTTTAAAACTAGCTTCAAAGGAGAGCGGTATCTGTGAGGAATTGTTCTCAAACCATGATGAAAAGCCTACAAACAGCCTTTTATATTCATTGGTAATGGATACATATTCACTTGGCTATTCATCTCCAACTTTTGTGGATATGCCTATAAACCACAAGGTATTTTTGGCTCAGTTTGATGCCATCAAGCATCTGGCAGAGAAGGAAAATTGTGTAATTGTAGGAAGATGTGCTGATTATGCTCTCGAGGAGGATAAGAGTGCAATAAAGGTATTTATCAAAGCACCTTTGGAAAAGAGAATACAAAGAATAGTTCGTCTGTATGATATATCTGAAAGCAAAGCTAAAGATACGATACAGAAGGCTGATAAGAGTCGTGCCAGCTATTATAATTACTATTCAAGCAAAAAATGGGGCGATGCAAAGAGCTATGATTTGTGCATAGACAGCAGCATCCTGGGTATAGAAGGAACAGTAGAACTTATTAAAAATTACATTAACATTAAGTTAGGTGTGAAGGACGTTGTACTATAAGAAATTTCGACATAATTTCTTCAGAAATATCAAGAATAACAAAATGAGCAAGTACTATTTGCTCATTTTGCTTGTGTTCTGCGTTTTTATAGCATTTACAATTCAATATTTAAAAGAACAGAACAGCACTGAAAATAATAAAGATTCCGGAAAAAATGAGACTCATAGTTCCGGAAGTGAAAATCAATCATCCGCAGAGAATCTGACAGATAGACAGGAGCCTTCCGCAAGCGATGTGGTTGTAGATAATACAGATAATTATATTATCAGAATCAATTCTGCCACAAACAGGCTGTATGTATATAAGGTATTGGAAGATGATAATACGGAACTTGTAAGAGCCTGTATATGTTCAGTAAGCACTTACGTTTCGCAGTCTGATAATCTTTCAGTGTCAGATAAATATATTTGGCGCCCTATTAATGACTATATGTACTGTCAGTACGCCACTAAGATTGCTTCAAATATAGTAATACAATCAATGCCGTATGACGGCCCAAATAAGGACAGGCTGTATGTAAAATATTATAACAATTTAGGAAATAATACCTCAGACAAGGGAGCAGTATACCTTACGGTTGAAGACGCCATGTGGATATATAACAATGTAAAGAAGAATGCTAAAGCAGTAGTATATTCCGAACCGAATGAAGTGATTGACAAAACTCCTGAAAAGCTTCCTGAAATGTTATGGTGTATACGCTGGGACCCTACGGATCCTGACACAGGAAATGTATGGACAAAACAGCATTTAAGCCACATTGAAGGTGTACGAAATCAGACTGTATCAGCAGGACAGTATTTCGATCCTCTTGAGGGAGTTACGGTATATGACACAGACGGAAAACCTATTCCCTCAAAACACATTATAATAGACGGAATTTTGGACACATCTACTCCCGGTGAATATCAAATAACATATGTCATAGCTGATATTTACGGTGAAAATATTATATGGGACTGTGTTATAACGGTTGTATAGTCAGAATAGTTTTATTACTAAGAGTTTCTTACGTTTCATACCGCATAAGAGGCTCTTTTTTATTTTAAGGTTCTCTGAGTTTAACCTTATTTCTGGCATTTCTACGGTTTTGTTCAACCATATCGGCATAATGCTTTCTGGTGGTATTTACATCCTTGTGGCCCAGTACATCTGCCACAAGATATATGTCATTTGTTTCCTGATAAAGTGCCGTACCATAAGTACTTCTAAGCTTATGAGGAGTTATTTTTTTGATGGTTGTGACAGTTTGAGCATATTTTTTTACAAGCTTTTCAATGCTCCTTACACACATTCTTTTTTTCTGAGAGGAGAGAAACAGAGCGTTCTCATGACCTTCAAGCGGTGTTATGGTCTTGCGAAGCTCCATATAATTGATGAGTTCTTCCCTTACCTCATCGCCAAAGTATACAAATGCTTCATAGCCGCCTTTTCGGACAACTTTAATACGGTCATTATCAAAATCAACGTCATTTATATCAAGTCCTACACATTCCGATACACGTATTCCGGTTCCAAGCAGGAGAGTCAGAAGTGCCAAATCTCTTGTGCCAAGCTTTTTAGCAGCTTCCTGTTGCTTTTTGGTGGCGAGATTGCCGTTTTCAACATTGTCAAGAAGCATGGATACTTCGTTTACTTCCAGCCTTACAATGGCTTTATCATGTATCTTTGGCATATTTACCTGAACGGAAGGATTATGCTCGATAAGCTGTGCCATATGAAAATATTTGTACATGGAACGGATAGAGCATAGCTTACGCTTTATCGAACGCTCATAATTTACAAAGCTTTTTCCGTCCTTTTCATAGTATTTAAGCGACTCTAAAAAGCCTTCAATATCCGTTGATTTCAGGCTGTCAAGAATATCAAGCTTATAATCTTTAACCGCTATGTCGGAATATTCCGGTATGTTTTCATGAATATAGTTGAAAAATACTTTTAAATCCGTTGCATATCCGATTCTTGTACGCGAAGCCGTAGTTTGCTCGATGCCTCTGAAATATATTGTACAAAACGCCGGCAAATCCTTTAAGATTTCGCGAAGCTTCAACGTATTTTTAACATTTTGTTGCTCTGAGTAGGTTAATTGTTTATCCATAATTTTTTTCTCTCATTTCTTGAAAGAAAACCGGAATGAGTAAATATATTGATATAAATAGCAGAATAGAGGTATATTGACATATAAGGAACTATTCGCTAAACTCTTGTTTTACGAATAGTTAATAGTGGATTTCACAGTCATCAGTGATTTTCATACAGTGAACCCTACATACGCCAAATATTCGCAAATACCCAAATACCTTAGTTTATGCTATTTTGCAATATCTTTTGACTTATTTACATTCACAAGTTTTCCTTTTACAAACTTCATTTCTTTGAATTTTATTCCAAGATGTTTTTCGTAATCAGCTATCAGTTTTCGCTCATAATCATTTATTATGCAGATGGATTTGCCTTTGTTTCCGTTGCGTCCACATCTGCCGGCTCTGTGTAAATAGTCTGAACTTGCTTCAGGCATACTTATACTTACCACAATGTTAATTCCGTCAATCTGGAGGCCTCTGGCAGCTATATCCGTAGATATCAACGCTTTAAGCTTACCGTTTTTAAAATTATTCAAAATGTTCTTTCGTTCAGCTTTTGAATTGGAACCATGAATACATGCTGCATTAAAATTGTTAAATTGCAGCTTGCTTGTGGCTAATTCTATATCAAAGACCTTGTTGATAAATATTAATGCTTTATCAGGTCTTAAGTTATGCAAAACCTTACGAAGCATCTCAAGCTTATCACGGTTTTCCACGACAAATATGTGTTCGATGTTTGACGCATATTTCTGTTCGTTTTTAATATGAATTTCCAAAGGGTTACATAATAAACTTATGGAAACCTTTTTGGTTTCTTTTGTTATACTGGCACTAAAAAGAACTGTCTGCGCATCCTTCATAAGACATTTGCGAACCGATGCCGTAATATCAAAATTATTCTTATCAAGAAGCTTGTCAGCCTCATCAATCACAAGATATTTGACAAGATGAGCTGCTATCTTTTTCTTTTTTATAAGTTCATATATTCTTCCTGCAGTTCCTATGATGATTTGCGGCTTTGATTTCAGTGCTTCTATCTGTCTGTTGATATTCACATCTCCGATTATAAGTGCAGATTCCACCGGATAATCAATATTTTTATCTATAAGCTCAACCTGACGCTTAATCTGTACTGCCAATTCATATGTGGGTGCAAGGATTATGGCATAATTTCCAGAAATATTATTATCTAAAATCTTTTCAAATAACGGAAGCAGATATGCCAGAGTCTTTCCTGAACCTGTATGAGACTGTGCAATAACGTCCCTGCCCTCTAAAATCGCCGTATAAGCACTTTTTTGTATATCTGTGGGCGTAATTATATTCTGCACTTTAAGAGCGTCTGTCAGGCATTTATCAAGGTTTAAGGACGTAAAATCATTTATGTTATTATCCGTAGCGTAAGGTGCACCATGTGATACTGTATTGTCACTCATAGTAATCTCCATTCCGGAGCGTTAGCGACGGGGCGAAGAGAAATTTGCGAATGCTATTTCTCTTCTGCCATCAAAACTAGTTGTGACGCTCCGGCACAAATAGCTATTCTCCTGTTCAGACAGATGTATTTGTTTTTGAACTATTTGATTTTATCAAAATATCACACATTTGTCCAGTTTTATGATATACTTAAATTCATACATATTTACTATAAAAGAATGTGAGGTTATTATGGATCTGCAACAACTGTTAAGCCTTACACGAAAGGCTGTTGATGAGTATAAATTGATTGATGACGGGGATAAGATTGCCGTAGGAATATCCGGAGGAAAGGACAGTCTTACTCTTTTATATGCTCTAAACGGGCTTAAACGCTTTTATCCCAACAGATTTGAAATAGAGGCCATTACCGTAAATCTTGGAATTGAAGGAATGGATTTTACCCCAATAAAAGAGCTTTGCAATGAACTTGGTGTGCATTACACCATAGTCGATACTGAGATAAATGACATTATATTTAACAAAAGAAAAGAAGAAAATCCATGTTCGTTGTGTGCAAAAATGCGAAAAGGAGCTTTTAACGATACCACAAAAGCACTAGGATGCAATAAGGTGGCTTACGCCCATCACAAGGATGATGTCATAGAAACACTTCTGATGTCTATGATTTATGAAGGAAGAATACACTCATTTTCTCCAAAGACATACTGGGACAGAACAAATCTGACGCTTATAAGACCGCTTATATTCGTACCTGAGGCTGATATCATAGGTTTTAAAAACAGATATAATCTTCCGGTTGTAAAAAACCTTTGTCCTGCGGACGGAGAAACAAAGCGTGAATATATAAAACAACTCGTCAAAAAGCTCAATTATGAAAATCCCGGTATGAAAGAAAGGGTGTTCAGTGCCATATTGAATGGAAATCTGCAAGGATGGCCTGAAAGATTCCCAAGGGATACTTCAAAGAAAACTACCTGAAACGGTGGTTTAGTCATTGGAATATACCGGTACTACTATGTAGCTGCCGGCATGTATGGTGTCACCGCTCATATTATTGATGCTCTTGACTTCTGAGATATATTCTGACTTGGAAGCATACTCTTCTGTCATATACTTGTCAGCAATGCTCCAGAGTGTGTCGTCAGGTTCAACCTGAATACTTACAAAGTACTTATGCTCGTGGAGCTTCTGACCGGCACCGTCTGCCTTTATAATATTTACCGTAATGACTATGGATAATGCAGCAAAAGCTGTGATGATAAACGCTAATATTTTCTTTTTCATAAATATGTCCTCCTGTGAATGTATGTTCCAAACATTTGTTTGTATTTGTATTATATAATGCAAACATTTGTTTGTCAACACTTTTTTCGAACAAATTTTCTGAACATACATTTGCATTTTGTGAAAATATATGTTATGATATATAAAACAGCAATCAAGGAGGCCGTATTATGGCAAAAGGAAATATAAGCACAAAGCAGAGAGAGATATTGGAATACATAAAGGCTCAGATATTGGAGAAAGGCTATCCGCCGGCAGTTCGTGAGATTTGCGAGGCAGTCAATTTAAAGTCAACCTCATCGGTTCACTCTCATCTTGAAACTCTTGAGAAGAACGGTTTCATAAGAAGGGACCCTACAAAGCCGAGAGCCATTGAGATACTTGATGATGATTTTAACCTTACAAGACGTGAGGTAAGCAACATACCTATTATAGGCAAAGTGGCAGCCGGTTCGCCTATTCTCGCACAGGAAAACATTACCGACTACTTCCCTATTCCGGTTGACTACCTTCCTAACAAAGAGACGTTTATGCTTATCGTTAAGGGCGACAGTATGATAAATATGGGAATTTACGATGGCGACTATGTTCTTGTCGAAGCTACTTCCACAGCCAAGAACGGCGATGTTGTGGTCGCTCTTGTTGATGATTCAGCCACTGTCAAGCGTTTTTACAAGGAAGACGGTCATTACAGACTTCAGCCGGAAAATGACAGCCTCGACCCTATAATCGTGCCTGAATGTCAGGTGCTTGGCAAGGTCATCAGTTTGTATAGAAGAAATGTATTTTAATCTTATGGAATAGTTGAAAAATGCGGTTTCCGAATAATCCGGAGACCGCATTTTTTATTGCTGTTAAAATAAGCTGTTTAATTTTACTCTATAACCTTACCATTCGCAATGGTATATGTACCGGTACCATCCGTATATGTTCCGTTGTAATCATCGCGAAGCTTTCCTGTCGCCACAAGCCAGCTTGCTCCGCCTGTCTCCGTTATTCCGGTAAATGTCGTGTCAAGAACACCATCCTTCACATACCAGAAAGCACCGCCGTTCTGAATAAGTCCCGTGTATGTTGAGCTGTGCTTTCCGCCAAGTACCACAAGCCACTTATTACCTTCTTTTCCAAGACCCTTAAAGCTTGTATTTACTTTGCCGTTTGCAACATACCACTTGCCGTTTTCATTCTCATAGAAGCCTGTATAGGTAGTGTCTAAGGAACCACTATTTATATACCAGAAGTAGCCTGCGTTCTGGATAATTCCCGTAAATTCAGGGTATGCCTTACCTTTAAATACCGGTATCCAGCTGTCACCTTCTTTTCCAAGTCCTGTAAAACCTGTATCTACCTTGCCGGCTGCCACATACCATGTACCTGCTGTGTTTGTTACAAAGCCTGTGTATGAAGTATCCACAACGCCTGCATTTACATACCAGAAGTTGCTGTCTGCTCCCTGTACAAGTCCGGTAAAACTTGTATCTACCACATCATCCACATAATAGTACCACTTACCGTCCGTGCTGTCATATATAAGACCGTTCTTCTTTTCTGGTTCAGGTTCTTCCAGATATTCAACATTAATATTATTAGCATTTGCATATGTTTCTGCATAAGAACCGGAATAGCACTTAATGGTAAGGCTGTCACAGTCCCAAAAAAATGCATCATAAGCTATACTTGTTACGCTTTTTGGGATTGTTATACTTATAAGACTGCTACAGTCAGCAAATGCATATTCTCCTATACTTGTTACGCCTTCAGGGATTGTTACACTTGTAAGACTTCTGCAATATTCAAATGTTCTATCTCCTATACTGGTTACACTGTTTGGAATTGTTATGCTTGTTAAACTACTACATATAGAAAAAGCAGAACTTCCTATGCTAGTGACACTGTTTGGAATTATTATACTTGTTAAGCTACTACATCTAGAAAAAGCAGAACTTCCTATGCTAGTGACACTGTTTGGAATTGTTATACTGGTTAAGTTGCTACATCCAGAAAAAGCAGAACTTCCTATGCTGGTTACATTGCTTGGAATTATTATGCTGGTTAAGCTGCTACATCCAGAAAATGTAGAACTTCCTATATTACTTACACTGCTAGGGATTTCTATACTTTCTAAGTTGCTACATCCCTCAAAAGCAAAACCTTCTATATGGGATACGCTACTCGGTATTGTTATACCTGTTAAACTGCTACATCCATAAAAGGTATTAAATTCTATTCTAGTGACACTGCTTGGAATTGTTATGCTGGTTAAGCTACTACATCTAGAAAAAGCAGAACTTCCTATGCTAGTGACACTGCTTGGAATTGTTATACTTGTTAAACTACTGCAACCACTAAATGCATGACTCCCTATTTCTTTTACACTGCTTGGAATTGTTATACTTGTTAAGCTACTGCATCCACTAAATGCATGACTCCCTATTTCTTTTACACTGCTTGGAATTTTTATACTTGTTAAGCTGTTGCAGCCATAAAATGCAAAACTTTCTATATCAGTTACACCAATCGGAATTGTTATACATGTCAAGCTACTGCAACCATAAAATGCTCCATCCAATATAGTGCTTACACTGTTTGGAATTGTTATGCTGGTTAAAGTACTGCAACCGCTAAATGCATAACCTCCTATTTCTTTTACGTTGCTTGGAATTATTATACTTTTTAAACTGCTGCAGCCATAAAAGGTTTTAAATGCTATGCGAGTGACACTGTTTGGAATTGTTATACCTGTCAAGCTACTGCAACCATAAAATGCAGAACTTCCTATGCTAGTTACACTGCTTGGAATTTCTATACTCGTCAAACTGCTACATCCATAAAATACAGAACCATCTATGTATCTTACACCGCTTGGAATTATTATACCCGTCAAACTGCTACATCCATAAAATGCAGAATTTCCGATAGTGTTTACAGTACTTGGAATTTCTATACTTGTCAAGCTGCCACAATCCCTAAATGCATCAGTTCCTATAGCAGTTACACTGCTTGGAATCGTCGTGTTCTTACATCCGACCACTAAAGTATTGGATGCCTTTTCAATGATTGCATTACAATTGTCTCTGCTGTCATATACACTGTTATCACTTGCAACAGATATGCTGGCTAAACTGCCACAATCCCTAAATGCCAAATCGCCTATACTGGTTACATTTTTCGGGATAGTTATACCAGTTAAACTGCTACAACTTGAAAATGCATACCCACCTATGCTGGTTACACCGCTTGGAATTTCTACGTTCGTTAGACTGCTGCAACCGTCAAACGCACCACTTCCTATTGATACAACTTTCATTCCCTCAATTTCCACAGGAATGGTAACAGATGTTTCCGTTCCTGTGTACCCCGTAATCTCAATTCCGGCATCATTAACGCTATAAGTAAGTATCACATTTCCATTTTCGTATACTTCTTCAGCTTTTGCCTCTACGACCACTCCCCAATTTTCAGGTAGTGGCAGTACTGCCATAACAATGACAAGTGCCATGGTCACGGCAGCAACCCTTTTTAGCATTCTTCTCATATTTCCATCTCCTTTTCGTACTCTTTTTAACACTGCTTAAGTATATAAATACACCTCCGCATTTACATAGTAATATTTTACCACTTTGCATCTCACTTGTCAACCAACTCAAAAACGGAGGTCAATCTGACCAATGTCATCTTAACTTAATGACATTGTCATCTGACGCTCCGTTTTTCCTTACGCTCAATGGTTATTATGATTTATTACAATTCCACCTGCTTGCCGTCTCTCCACAGTCTCTCAAGATTGTAAAACTCTCTGTTTTCCTCTGAGAAAATGTGTATGATAACTTCTTCAAAATCAAGCAGTATCCAGCCGGCTTCCCTGTAGCCTTCTATATTGATTGGATGGGCATTTGCCTGTCTGTAAAGCTGTTCCTCAACATTATCGGCTATTGCCTGAATCTGGCTTTTGTTAGTGCCGTTTGCGATGATGAAATAGTCGGCAATGACGCTGACTTCAGAAATGTCAATTACCCTGACATTTTCACCCTTCTTATCCTCTATTGCCGCAACGGCAATCTTTGCTAATTCCTTTGATTCCATATATTTCTCCTGTTTTAATCTTTATAATAATTGTAGGCAGCCTTTGTGGTTTCATCTATCGGTGTACCGTTTGACGTAAGATATGACAAGGTGTTGTAAAGTATGGTAGATACTGCCTTGTTAATATCTTCAAACGCTATCTTTCTTATATATGTCAGATTTGGCGCCTTATCCCTGTATGGCTCGATATAATCAGCCACAAACACTATCTTCTCCAAAAGTGACATATTCGGTCTTCCTGTGGTGTGGTAAGTAAGGGCATTAAGAATATCCTGATTACTCACATAATAGTCTTTTTTGGCTATAAAAGCCGCTACCTTTCCGTGCAACAGATAAGGCAGGGCACGTTCTGCTTCCGAAATATCGATACAATTATAGGTACAGATGTCAATAAGCTCCGAATCCTTCTTGCATTTTGCAATATCGTGGAGAAGTCCTGCAAGATAGGCACGAAAAACATCATATCCGTACCTCATGGCGAGTGATGCCGACACGGCGGCAACGGCCATTGTATGCTCATAGCGCTTCTCGGTAAGAACCTTCTTTAAATCCTCCGTTACAATATGGTAGTCGGCGGTTGTTCTTATTTTGCACTTATAATCACGGTACAAATCATTTAACAAAATGTATTCGCATACCTTTGACGGAACTATATCGCATATAGGCTCGAGATTTGCCACCATCATCCGTATGTCGCTTGAACTGATTGGAGTATCCTCCATATCGACAGTCAGTATTTCACAGGAATATTTCTTTGACAGACGCTTTATCTGATTTTCAAATGAGGTAATGTTTATTCCGTTGCGCCTTGCTACCACCAATGTGGCAAGCTTTACTATTTCCTCAGGATTCTTCCAGCTTTCAAACTGAAACAGCGAATCGGCACCCATAATAAAAAACAGATTGGTGTCCGGATACATTTCCTTAAGGCTTGCAAGTGTTTCGTATGAATATGACTTTGTTTTTTTGGCAAGTTCAATATCAAGACATTCAAAATAGTCGATGCCTGAAATGGCAGACTTCACCATATTGAGTCTGTGTCTTCCGTCAGTTATTCCTGCATTGTCCTTGTGAGGCGGATTTCCGGCAGGGATAAACAAAATTTTATCGAGTGAAAACTGTGCATATGCTTTCTTGGCTAACAATATATGCCCGTTGTGAATCGGGTTAAATGTGCCGCCCATAATTCCGATATTTCTCATTTTTTTCATAAGAGCCACCTCAAGATAAAACGATTTTTCTCTTTGATTCATCCTTTGCAGGTCTGTAAAGTACTATTTTCTTTCCTATAACCTGCACTACCTCAGAACGGGTACGCTCAGAAATTATCTGTGCTATGTCATGCGGGTCATCCATACAGTTCTTTAAAACACTTATCTTAATCAGCTCTCTTTTTTCAAGAGCTTCTGAAACAGCCTCTGTCACTTCAGGAGTTATACTTGCTTTTCCAACCTGAAATATGGCGTCAATATTCATTGCAAGCCCTTTTAAATAGGCTCTTTGCTTAGTTGTCATGTTGTCACCCTATCCTTTTTAGACATAATATTCAAATTCAAAATAATCACAGAGCTTGACCGTATCTCCTTCTTCAATTCCGAGATTTATCAGCTCGTCAATAATACCGTTTTCTTTCATGAATTTCTGGAAGAAATCAAATCCGCGCTCTGAATCAAGATTGGTATATCCAAGCATACGCTCAATTCGCGGTCCATATACAGTATACTCGTTATTGCCGCTTTTTTCAACATAAAATGGCTGGGTAACATCATCATACAAATCTTCTCTTGTAAATTCTTTTGCAAATATAACAGGCTCCGTACCTATTGATTTTACCAAATCATTTACGTGGTAGAGAAGTTCTTTAACGCCCTGACCGCTTACCGCAGATATTGCAAAAACTTTTATTCCCTTTGGCTCAAATTCTGCCCTGAGTTCTTCGACAGGATCCGAATCCTCTGAGTATATGACGTCTGTCTTGTTGGCAGCTATAACCTGAGGCCTTTTAAGAAGTTCGGGATTGTATTTTTCAAGCTCGGCATTGATGATATTTATATCCTCGATGGGATTTCTGCCTTCGGTGGATGCTGCGTCCACTACATGTATAAGCACCTTTGTTCTCTCAATATGCTTTAAAAATTCATGTCCCAAACCTATTCCGTCAGAAGCACCTTCGATAAGTCCCGGAATATCTGCCATAACAAAGCCTGCACCGTCACCTAAATCCACAACTCCGAGATGAGGATTTAAGGTGGTAAAATGATAATTGGCTATCTTTGGTTTTGCATTTGATACCCTTGACAAAAGTGTTGATTTTCCGACATTAGGAAAACCTACAAGTCCTACGTCAGCTATGACCTTAAGTTCAAGACGAACCCACAGCTCTTTTGCTTCCTGTCCCGGCTGGGCATATTTTGGTGCCTGCATTGTGGCAGTGGCATAATTCATATTGCCTTTGCCGCCACGTCCGCCCGGAAGGACTACTTCACGAAGATTATTTCCAGACATATCGGCTATGACTTTTCCCGTAGCGTCATCTCTTATTACCGTTCCCTCAGGAACCTTGATGATAAGCGATTCTCCGTCTTTGCCGTGGCAGCGTCTTTTTCCGCCTTCTTCGCCTGACTGTGCAATGTATTTACGCACATGTCTGAAATCGTTAAGTGTATTGAGTCCTTTGTCCACTTCAAAGATGATGTCTCCGCCCCTTCCGCCGTCTCCGCCGTCGGGACCGCCGTCAGGGACAAAAAGTCTCCGCCTTTGCCTGACTTGATAAAAATTTTAGCACTATCTGCAAACATTGCCATTTTCCTTTCATTTATTTTCAAGTTCAAAAAACTCCAAACCCAGAGGATTTGGAGTCATTAAGTATTATTCGTTAGAAGCAACAGGATAAATAGAAACCTGCTTTTTATCTCTGCCCTTTCTCTCAAACTTTACAACGCCATCAACTAAAGCGTACAATGTATCATCACTGCCACGTCCTACGTTAACACCAGGGTGAATCTTTGTACCACGCTGTCTGTAAAGAATATTACCTGCCAAAACAAACTGTCCGTCTGCTCTCTTGGCACCTAATCTCTTTGACTCAGAATCTCTACCGTTCTTTGTAGAACCTACACCTTTTTTATGGGCGAAAAACTGAAGATTTAAGTTTAACATCGTCTTACACCTCCTTAAATGTAATAGATATATATTCTGCATTGTCTTTTCTGATTTGGCTTAAGCCTAACTCTAATGAATCTAACAATACCCGCGATTCAGGACTGATGTTGCCATCAAGTCTGAATTCAATTAACGCCTTCTTTTCATCGGATACCACACTCATATCATCATCGGTAAAATGTTCAATGGAGTTGATGGTATTGATGGCAAGAACAGACGTCGCTGCACATATGATGTCTTTTCCGATATCATCATATCCTGCATGTCCTTTAAGTTTAAAACCTACAGACTTTCCTTCTGAATTCTTATAGATATTAACCTTAATCATAAAATCACCTAATTAAGCATTGATTTTCTCAATCTTAACCTGTGTAAACAATTGTCTGTGGCCGTTCTTCTTGTGATAGCCGGTCTTTCTCTTATACTTATAAACAATTACTTTCTTTGACTTGCCTTCGCATACAACACTTGCTGTAACTGTTGCACCTGCTACTGTTGGCTCTCCAACCTTAGCGTTAGTACCGTCATTAACGAAAAGCACCTGGTCAAATGTAACAGTGTCTCCAGCGTTAACTCCAAGCTTTTCAACTCTGATTACATCGCCTTCGTTTACTGTGTACTGCTTACCACCTGTTGCTATAATTGCGTACATATGGCACCTCCTATAATATTACTCGCCAACTTCGGTGTCAGGAAAATACCTGAACTTGTAACCTCATTGTGCGGCACACTAGATTAGTTTAATATATTACCATCCTTTTGTCAAGAATTTTATGAAAATATTTTGCAAAATAATTCTTCAACGTCTGAGACAATACATTCTGCACCGTTTTCAATGAGAAATTCCCTGTGCTTAAAGCCCCATGTGACGCTTATACATGGGATTCCTGCATTGGCGGCTGTTTTTATATCGACCTCAGAATCGCCTACATACACGGCGTCTTCCATTGACGTATTCATCTCGCTGAGGGCTGCGTCCAAGGTATCTGAATAAGGCTTAAGCCTGAGACCTTCCCTCGCACCGACGGCGGCATCCAAAAGTCCGTCAAAGAAATGTGCGGCAAGCTTTTTTACCGCAAAATCTGCTTTGTTTGATACTATCGCCACCTTTATGCCATTCTTCTTAAGCTTTTCAAGAAGATTAATAATGCCGTCATACGGTTTTGTACAGACATACATATTTTTGTCGTAATACCCGCAAAATTCCCTGAAACACACATCAAATTCCTGTTCATTTTCGCATTTGTCTGAAGGCATGGCACGTTTTATAAGATTTTTTATGCCGTTTCCCACATACGAGCGTATTTCCTCAGTGGTGTGCGGAGGGTATCCGCATACCTTCAATGCATAATTTACGGCATTTGCCAAATCCGTAAGCGTATCAAGCAGCGTGCCGTCCAAATCAAATATCACTGTTTTGAAACTCATAATTTTCCAACCTCCGAAATTCCTCATGGAGAGGTCTTTTTACCCGCTTTCTGGTAATCTCGCACAGTCCGAGACGCGTCATATCAACAAGCGTGGTTTTTACTTTGTCCAAAGCAAGAAGCTCTCCGAAATGCTTCATAAGCTCCTGATTGTTTTCTTTAGACTCCATATCGATGAAATCCACTAATATTATGCCCGAATAATTGCGAATTCTTAACTGATATGCAATTTCTTTTGCCGCTTCCATATTGACCTTGAAAAAGGTTGCTTCCCTGTCAGCTTTTTTGCCGTCAAATTTGCCCGTATTCACGTCAATTACCGTCAGGGCTTCCGTAGGTTCAATCACAAGATATCCGCCTGATTTGAGCCATACACGCTTTTTTAAGGCAGCTTCAAGCCTGCTCTCAAGAGAATAAAGCTTTGAGAGAGGAAGCAGCTTATCCTCATACAGTGTGAGTTTGGACAGATTATTCGGACAAATCTTAGTGATATAAGAAAGACAGTCGCCGTAGCTGTCGGTATCATCAGTAACTATTTTTTCAAGTGAGTCTATGTTCACATTTGACAAAATGCTGTTTTTGCCGTGATTATAAAGACAGGTAAATGCAGGCCGGTATCTGCACACTTCAAGGATTCTGAGTAAAAGTGCCTGAAGCTCCAAAGCTTCGTTTACAATGTTTTCATCATCTGCCTCCATGGCACATGTCCGTATCACCATGCCTGTCTGCGGCTCAAGCCTGTCTTTGAGAAGTGACGTCAAATGCTCTCTTCTTGCCCTGTCGGTAATCTTTGCCGACACGCACACATTTCCGGAAAGCGTAGCCACCACAAAATGTCCTGCTATATTGATGTCGGAGGACGCCACCGCCATCTTGGTTTTTATGGTATCGCGGACTACCTGTACAAGTATCAGGTCTCCCACATTTACCTTATCATTGTTTTTTCTGTTAAGAAATATGGGATGCTCATTTTCCGTAAGGGAATAATAGCATTTTTCTCCTTTGCTTATCTCGATAAATGCAGCGTTTATGTTTTTAACCACATTTTCGACACGTCCTACATAAATATTGCCAAGAACGCTTTTTGGTAAAGGTGCGCCGTTTGTGGCGCTTCCCGATGCTTCGTCCGTGGCAACATTTACCTCTGTGAGTCTGTCATCCTCAAACAGAGCAGATATTTTCCTGTCATAAACATTTGTAATTACAAGTCTGTTTCCCACAATCAAACCTTCCTATCTTCTGGCAAGCTCTGTGATGATTTCATCCCAGGTAACGCCCTTTAACGCCATAAGCACCATAACATGGTAGAGGAAGTCAGCCACCTCATACTTGATTTCTTCCTTGTCAGGATTCTTTGCGGCTATGACTATTTCGGTTGCCTCCTCGCCTACTTTTTTGAGAATTTTATCTATTCCCTTGTCAAAGAGGTAATTTGTGTATGAGCCTTCCTTTGGATGCTCCTTTCTGTCAAGAATCGTACCCATAACCTCGTTAAATACCTTTAACGGATTGGTGTTTGCATATTCTCTGGCGAAAAGATTTGTGTAAAAGCATGAGCGGTTTCCCGTGTGGCATGCTGCTCCGACCTGACGCACCTTTGCAAGAAGTGTGTCGCTGTCGCAGTCTATCTCCATACTCATAACATACTGAAAATGTCCTGACGTAAGACCTTTTACCCATATCTCCTGACGGCTTCTGCTAAAATATGTCATCTTTCCGGTAGATACGGTAAGGTTAAATGCTTCCTCGTTCATATACGCAAGCATAAGCACTTCGTCAGTCTTATAATCCTGAACAATTACAGGTATAAGACCGTCACTGTTAAGTTTAAAGCTGTCAAAGGAAATGCTGCTCTCAAACATATTTACGTCTTTTCCCAAGGCTTTAAGCTCTGCCTTAAGATTCATAATGTCAAATGTGCAGTCATAGTAAGGTTTGATGACAGAAGGAGTTTCTGAACCTTCAGAGTCCGAAACAGCTTTATCCAAAGCATTTTCTGAAGTATTTGCCGCAAAAAAGTCATTGACGTCTGACTCTGTTTCTTCATCTGGTACTATAATTCCTGCAATCTGTGAAGCCAAAGCTGCCAAAAGAGCTTCTTTATCAAAAATATCAGCAAAAAGAAGTATTTTCTGTTTGCCGAATCTGTCGGAAACTTCTTTTATAAGTGCTACATTGCTCTCTTTTCCTGCAAGAAGAAATGCACATTTTGCTCCTGCATAAAGGTATTTCTTGACATCCTCCGTACGTGCTACGTTTCCGCCGACCAAAAGAGGTACGTCTATGGTGTTTGCTATCTTTCTTACCATACCTATATTTGCCTCGTGTGAAGCATCATCATAGGACAGGTCATATAAGAGTATTTCATCTGCGCCGTTATCGCTGTAATCGGTGGCAATTTCCACGGGTGACTTATCAAAACCTGCTTTGCACGCAATATCCTTATATGCCTTATTGTCCTTTAAAAATATAACCGGTATAATCTTTTCTGTCATATTAACCTCGCATTCTGAAAAGCTCTACTGCCTCTTTTAAATCTATTCGTTTTTCATATAT
Source organism: uncultured Eubacterium sp. (assembly GCA_945920185.1). Classification (GTDB taxonomy): domain Bacteria; phylum Bacillota; class Clostridia; order Lachnospirales; family Lachnospiraceae; genus CAMEJP01. Next base: position 34,626 of record CAMEJP010000020.1, read on the forward strand.
TGCTTTTCCTATAATGGCTCCGTAAATGCCTTCCTCCGAAAGTGCCTTAAGGTCGTCAAGAGATGACATTCCTCCTGAAGCTATTATGTCAAGTCCTGTGGCGTCACTGAGTTCCTTTGTCTTTTCCACATTCGGACCCACTAACATTCCGTCTTTTGAAATGTCTGTGTATATAATGGTCTTCACGCCCATTTCTTTCATTTTAAGGCACAGGCTCAAAGCGGTCTTGTCGCTTAATTCTTCCCAGCCGTTGATTGCCACATATCCGTTTTTGGCGTCAACTCCGGCAACAATGCGTTCTGCTCCGAATGCATTCACCGCATCTTTGACAAATTCAGGATTTTCAACGGCTTTTGTGCCTATTATCACTCTGTCAACGCCAAGCTCAAGAACTTCTTTGATATTGTCAAGCGTTCTGATGCCGCCTCCGAGTTCTACGGGAATATTTACATTTTCAACAATTTTTTTGATTGTGGAAGCATTTACGCTTCTTCCTTTAAGCGAACCGTCGAGGTCAACGATATGGATATAGTCGGCACCGCATTCTTCAAAATAGTGCGCTACCTTGTATGGCTCATCACAGTACACGGTAACCTCATTAAACAGTCCTTGCTTTAAACGGACACATTTTCCGTCCTTTATGTCAATGGCAGGAAATAATTTCATTACAAACTTCCTTTCGTGGATAAAACGTCTTTTATTCTTGTATCCTTCATAGTCGCTTCGTCAAGAGCCTTTGCAAATGCTTTGAACATAGCCTCAGCTATGTGGTGGTCATTGTCTCCGGCAAGCACTCTTATGTGCAGATTCATTCCGGCACTGTAGCTTATGGCATAGAAAAATTCTTTTATCATACATGTGTCAAAATATCCTATGCGCTCGTTTGTAAATGAAGCGTCAAAGCCAAGATACGGTCTTCCTGAAAAATCTATGGCACAAAGCACCAGTGCATCATCCATAGGAAGTATGATATCGCCAAAACGTCTTATGCCTTTTTTGTCTCCGGCAGCTTCCTTTATAGCCTGACCTAGCACAATACCAGTGTCCTCCACAAGATGGTGGCAGTCAACTTCCAAATCACCTTTTGCCTTAATGTCAGCGTCAAACATACCGTGTCTTACAAAGCTGTTTAACATATGATCAAAAAATCCGATTCCCGTATCCACCTTGCTCTGACCTTTTCCGTCAAGGTTCAGGCTTATCTTTATGTCTGTTTCTCCTGTGGTTCTTGTAACTAATGCATTTCTTGCCATAATATCCTCCTATTCTTCAAAACGTACCTTTATGGAATTTGCGTGTGCCGTAAGCTGTTCTGCACCTGCAAACTTCTCGATGTCCTTATGTATCGGTTCAAGCGCCTCTCTTGAATAGTATATAATGCTTGATTTCTTTACGAAGTCGTCAACATTAAGAGGTGAGAAGAAT
>CAMEJP010000021.1 GCA_945920185.1 uncultured Eubacterium sp.
AAAATAAGCGGTGGTTATCCGTATATCGTCGGATATCTGCTTTTTAAGCTCCTCTGCCCTAAGTTTAAGCGTAGGTGATACGCCCACGGTAAGCAGTGTATTAGTACCCATCTCAGAGCCGATATTCTTGGCTAATATACTTTTTTTCGCCACTACCTTTCCTCCGATAATAAGACCATTCTTTCCCTGAACCACTACGTCCTGCCCGCAAAGCACGTTACTTTGGATGATGGCACCTACTTCAATACGACCTTCTGCTTCCACATGTTTTGCATTTTCGATAAATTTAGCCACTATCGAGCCGCCCGCTTTAAGTATGCCCTGCTGCATACCCTGAATACCACGTCCGAGAACTATATTGCCTCCTGCTATAATAACGGCACCTTCTACCACGCCTCTCACTTCCACATTTCCCGTAGCCTTTACGGTAAAGCCCGAAATTACATTGCCTGAAACAACTATATCTCCGTCATAGTCTATATTTCCGACAGACAAATTCACGTCAGCCGGAACAGTATATGTATTAGACACGGATACTCTGTCACCGTCAAGAGTAACATGCCCGTTAATCATTGATATCAGAGAAAGTCCGTCATCAGACACTTTCAAATTTCTTCCGTACCTGAATATCTTTCTCTCAACTTTTCGAGGGCTGAGAACATTTCCGTATACATCCATTCCCGGAACACCCTCTACTTCTTTTGTAATTCGGGCGACCACATCACCTTCCTTGACATGGCTTATGTTATCAAGGTCATAAAAATCAACGGTTCCGTCTTCTTTGACCTTTGGCATTGCCCTATTTTCAGTATCAAACAGATATTCAAGAGAAGCGTCCCTGCCCTCAACAGGCTTCTTTCCCTGAGCCAGAATGTACTGTTTTCCGTATTCTCTCTCTTTTAGAAATGCTTCAATCGCATTTTCATTTATACCGAATTTTATACTTTTGTACTTTAAATCCTTCTTAATCTCGTCTGCATCAATCATACGGCCGCCTTTAAACGGAGGAAAAAATCTTGCAGCCACAAGCATTCCGTCCCTGCTTATTCTTATGTCAGACCATTCTGCCGTCGAATATATTCCGTTATCGCCTATTCTGATACTTGCTTCTTCATTTTTATCAATAAGGCTTTTTACCGTTATTAAATCAACATTAGGTATGCCTTTTTTATCAAGAACAAATATAACATCCTCCATAGTTGTGGCTGTTCCGCCGTCTTTTGCAGGAATTATATTCATATACAGGCCATCTGCCTTTTGTTCAAATTTAATGTATCCGTTCATGACGCAAAACCTCCAAAAAGTCTATGATAAAATGTTCATATATACGCCTAATTTCTGTTTCATTTTTACAAGTGCTTTTGTATGCAACTGCGAAACTCTTGATTCTGATACCTCCAGAACCCTGCTAATTTCCTTAAGCGTCATTTCCTCATAATAATACAGCATCACTACGCTCTTTTCCTTTTCTGTAAGAGCTTCCAGTGACTCAATTATCATCTGCTTAAGTTCTTCCTTTTCCACGGCTGCTTCCGGCTGTTCAAAATGTGAATTGCGCGATGCGTCCATCTTAACGTCACAGCCTGATTCAGTAAATTCATCAAGTGACACTACGCCTGTAGCCTTAGCCTGTCCCTGCCAGTTAAGCAGTTCGTCAACATCAATATCCAGTTCTTTGGCAAGTTCCTCGTCCGTAGCCGCTCTGCCGTATTCTGCCTCAAGCTTACTGTAAGCCGCATCCATAAGCTTTTGTTTCTGTCTTAATGAACGTGGTATCCAGTCCATTTTTCTTATCTGGTCAAGAATGGCTCCTCTGATTCTGAGGCTGGCATATGTCTCAAACTTGACATTTTTGTTATAGTCAAACTTATCAATGGCATCTATAAGTCCAAATATGCCATAGGATACCAAATCCTCGTATTCAACATTGTAACCAAGATACATACTGAGTCTTCCTGCAACCACCTTTACAAGAGGCGCATACTCTATAATAAGTTTTTCGCGTATATCCGCTTTCTTTGTTTTTGAATATTCTTCCCAAAGTTTTGTCTTTGCATTATCGTCCAATATTCAAAACCTCCCATTCCAAACAATACATATTTGCATTAAGCAGTCAGTTATTGTTTTTCAGTATCTTTGCCGTCTTCCTCACCTTCCTGAGGTTCTGCATTTTCACCGTTTGCATTACTCTTCTCCTGAACGGATTCCTTATCCTTTGCGGCTTCCAAAAGCCTGTTTACTATTCTTCTTGCCAACAGGCTTACAATGCTAGCCGAAAGAAGAACTATAAACAATCTTATCATAAAAGCCTCTAAAGGCAATCCTGCAAATATCATAAGCACACTTGCTATCAAACCGGCAGTAAGCGTTATGATAGCGGGCATATTTCTAAATCTCATATGTAGCCTCACTATATCTATATATATTTTTCGCCTTTTCCAATAGATTTGACAAGCAGCATCCCCGTTTCCGGATAAAACTCGATGGTTCTACCATAATTGGCACCTGTATCTTCTGCAAGAAGAGGTATAAACAGAGAATCCAACTTTTCTTTAACTGCGATAACGTTTCTATCGCCTACACTTAATATATTGTTTCTTACCGTACTTACGGCAAACATCTGTGCTCCGCCTGCAATCTTGGCTGTGAGGCGTTCAACCGGCACATTCTTCTCTCGCAATCGTCTTATAAGTTCATCTATTCCGGTATCAGCAAATTTTGCAATATTCTGATTATTCGAAATAGCTTTGCTGTCCGGAAGCATAATATGCGCCAATCCGCATATTTTTGTCTTTTTATCGTAAAGCACTATTCCTACACAGGAGCCGAGTCCTATTGTTGTTATGGCATCCGGGGATTCACATATATTCAAATCTGCCATGCCGACTTTTATCATATTGCTCATAGCCTAAACTCCCAATGAATGAAGTATTTTTTCATATGAATCCAAATCCGGAATTAACAGAAAATGTCCTTTCAGGAAATCTTCGTCTCCAAACTGGGTCTCTATAAGCAGAAACTGGTCACTCACCTGTCCGTATTCGGCAGCAGGTATACTTAGAAGAGCTCCCACCATGTCAATGCTTAGTGACGGAACCGTCGAAAGCATACTGAGATTTGTAAGCGTAGACAAGGATGTAAGGTATGCACCCGACACTATATTTCCTATTTCCGACAGGGCAGACAGCTCCATATCATCAAATTCACTTTCCTTGTTGCGTTCAAATCCCATAAGCGATGATACAAGATTACTGCATGATGCTTTATCAAAAAGAAACATCATCATGCCGTTTATATCTCCTTCAATTCCGAGAAGAATACCGACCATTATGGTATCTTCGCTGCCTACAAATTCCGTTATCTCATCAAAATCACAGAGTTTGACCACAGGAACCGACATATCCACTTTCTTGTTAATAAGCTTTGAGAGAGCTGTTGCAGCATTGCCGGCACCTATATTTCCGATTTCTTTAAGTACGTCAAACTGCTGCTCGCTCATATCATTTAAGTTAAAAGTACTCAATCATATCACCTCTTAAGTGTTCTCGTTTTCTACAATGGCACTGCAAATATCAAGAATGGATATAAGCTCATCACCTTTTTTTCCGACAGCACTTATGTAAGAATTCATATCGTCACCGTTACCATAATTTACATTTTCAAGGCTTTCATCCTCAAGTGTAACTACTTCCTTTACTTCGTCGACAATAATTCCTACTGTGGCATTCTCTACCTTTGCTATAATAATTCTGGTCTTATCACCAAATACGTCATCAGCAAGTCCAAGTTTTTTTCTTATACTCATAACAGGAAGTATCTCACCGCGAAGGTTAATGACTCCCTTGAAATATTCCTGCGACATAGGAACTCTGGTAATTCTCTGCAATCTGACAATATTGTCAATATACTTTATGTTAATACCAAACTGCTCATTGTCAATCTTGACAACTATATATTGCTTTATTCCTGATTCTTCTGCTTTATTTTCCATAAGTCAGTCACCTCCGTTATACAAGAGCATTTGCATCAATAATAAGTGCGACTTCGCCGTCACCGAGTATTGTTGCACCGCTGATTACACGATTTATCTTTATATATTTACCGAGGGACTTTATAACTATCTCAAGCTGTCCGATAAGGTTATCAACCACCAGACCGGCCAACTTATCGCCCTTCTTTACTACTACAACCGTTATGCTGTCCTTCTTCTCAGGCTCTCCCGGTATCTGGAGTACATCCCTGAGTCTTATAAGAGGAATGACGCTGTCACGTAAATGTATTACCTCTTTTGCATGAACATACTTAATATCGCTTACAGGTATATCCTCAAGCGTCTGAATGGAACCGAGGGCAATGGCGTACTTCTCATCTCCAAGCTGTACCATAAGTGCCTGAATAATGGCAAGTGTAAGAGGAAGTCTTATTATAAATGTACTTCCAACTCCGTACTCACTCTTAACCTCTATATCACCGCCAAGAGCCTCTATCTTTGACTTAACAACATCAAGTCCGACTCCTCTTCCTGATACGTCAGAAATCTTATCAGCAGTCGAAAAACTTGGTCTGAACAAAAGATCTATTACATCCTTATCTGTCATTACGGCAGCCTGTTCTTCAGTAATATTGCCTTTCTCCAGTGCTTTTTTCTTAACCTTTTCTACGTCAATTCCGTTACCGTCATCTCTTACCTCGATAACTACGTTGTTGCCGTCCTGATAAGCATCAAGGAATATTGAACCGACCTCCGGTTTTCCTCTCTGTGCTCTTATCTCTGCGCTTTCAAGACCATGGTCTGCCGAGTTACGGAGCAAATGCATAAGAGGATCGCCAATTTCATCTATGACGGTTCTGTCAAGTTCCGTATCTTCACCTGTCATATAAAGTTCCATCTTCTTATCAAGCTTCTTTGACAAATCTCTTATCATTCTAGGAAACTTGTTGACAACACTCTCAATAGGCATCATTCTGACCTTCATAACCGATTCATGAAGATTGGTTGTTACCCTTTCAAGGTACTCTATCTGCTCGTGGAAGCCCTGATCATTACGGCCGGTTTCAATGCCTGCCGAAGCCGACACAAGACCGTTCTTTGCTATGATAAGCTCACTTACAAGATTCATGAGAACGTCCAGTTTTTCAATATCAACTCTTACGGAACGGTTTACTACAGGCTTTGATTTTGATGTCTTAGGTGCCTGCGGCTTATTATCTCCCTCTGCCTTAGCAGGAAGATTAGCATTCTGTGTTTCGTTTTTAGCTGTATCATTTTGGGTTTCTTTAGTATCTTTTTCCTGTTCTTCAGTGCTGTCCGAAGTCTCTGTTTCCTCTGTTGCTGCCTCAGGAACGCTTGTAATCTCCTCCCCTACGCAGTCTGCTATCTCAGATACGTTCTTTACGGCTGCCACTATTTTATCAAAAGGCTCTGCTGAAATAAGGTAAAGACTGAATTCCAAATCAAACTTTTCGTCCTCTATATCCTGTACGCTTGGATCAGATTTAATAATCTCGCCCAACGGCTCCAAAGCCTTGAATACAAGAAATGCTCTGGCAGCTTTCAGAAGACAGTTAGCGTCAACATATACCGTAAATGCATAAACCTTAAGTCCTTTTTCAATAGCCTCCCTGATTGCATGACGCTCAAAGTCAGCAAGCTTTACTGACTTGTATGAAACGCCTGAAGCAGCCGTCTTATTTTCTTCAGACGGCTTTTCCTCCTGAACCGCTTCTTCACCGTTCAGAAAAGCATTGAGAAGCTTAATTATATTTTCATTATCCTCTGTGCCTTCATCAGCAGTATTCTGTATATTATCAACATAAGTTTCAAGTGCATCAAGGCACTGAAACAGAGTATCTACCAGATTAGGCGTGGTCTTCATTTTTCCGCTTCTTACTTCCGAAAACACATTTTCCATATTGTGGGTAAGATTCTGCATTCTCTTATAGCCCATAGTACCTGCCATACCTTTAAGAGAATGGGCTGCTCTGAATATCTCGTTGATAGTGTCCTGATTTTCAGGTTCATTTTCAAGAATAAGCAACTGCTCACTCAGGCTTTGCAAATGTTCTTTTGATTCTTCAATAAATATCTCTAAATATTGGCTTACGTCCATCTTGTGGCACCCCCATGTTCCTTAGTGTTGTTGTTAACATTATATCAAATGCATCACTTCACATACTTGTATAGTAATCATTTCATCAAATTATATTTATATATGCGGATTATCCTCTTTCTTCTCTGTCTTCCTTAGGTATCGCTGAAAATTCCACTCTTTCCTCATAAACATTTGCCCTGTTTGGAAGTATTGTGGTCGAAAGCACTTTTCCTATAATATTAAATTCTTTGACACCCGAATTATATGCCAGACGAATGGAAATAAAAATATTATCGTTCTTATTATTTCTGTCCTTAGTCACATATCTTATGCCGCCGCCGCTTATATCAAGAGTCACGGCATTGCATACAGGCTTTTCATCCATGCTTGCAGGAATCTCTTTATTTTTTACATAGTATTCCATCTCGTCATCATCTATAGGCTTAAATAACATCTGATTTCCGACTTCAAGGCGGAAATATTCCCTTCTCTGGAAGCGTCTTATATCAGTTACAATCTCGAGAGAAAGCATATATATATTATCGTTTTTAAATCTGTTTGTAACCACCACGTCACAACTGTACATGCCCTTTGAAGTAGTGATATACGCTTCATATCTTCCGCCCTGCGGCAATGGCACGAGCTTTCCTTCCATAACAGGCATAAGCACATATATATTATTCTCATCCACATTGTCGCAAATCTGGCTCAAATAGGTCTTTCTTTCTATAATATCATCATTTGATACTAATTTTACAAGTTCTATTTTGTTACCTACTTTTAATACATCAGAAACCATAAATTCTCCATTCTATCTCATACCTTTTTTATGTCCCAGTACATTTGTAAAAAATCTTCCAATGCCTGATTTGTTGCTGTTTGCAGCCTCCACATTCATAAGCTTGGCAGCTGCCTCCTCAAAAGCTTTTGTGGCAGGCGAGTTCGGAAAAGCCATACTGACAGGCTTTTGCTTCATAACAGCCTTTGACACATTAGAGTCTAACGGCACAATTCCCAAGAACTCCAAATTGATTCCAAGAAATCTTGATACAACCATATTCAGCTTATCATAAAGATTTTTACCATCATTATAATTTGCAACCCTGTTAGCCAGAATGTGTATTTTTGTATCTTCTCTGTTAAATCCGTTAAATATGTTAAGAGCTTTCAAAAGTGCGTAGGAATCTGTAACGCTTGTAGGCTCCGGCGTAGCCACAAGCACCACCTCAGGGCTTGCCGCAACAAACTCAAGAACACTCTGTGATATACCTGCACCGGTGTCTATGATAATTACATCTGCCAGACGTTCAAGTTCGCTCAATTTATACACAAGCCTTTTTATCTGGTCACTGTCAAGATTTACAAGTTTAGCTATACCTGAGCCTCCTGATATAAAGCCTACATCTTCAGGTCCTTTGTTTATAATATCCTTAATCTCTTTACCCTTAAATATAAGGTCGGCAAGATTATATTCCGGAATCACGCCAAACATAACCTCAATATTGGCAAGTCCGAAATCGGCATCAAGAATTATAACGCTTTTTCCCATTTTTCTGAATTGAAGTGCCAGATTTATGGCAACATTCGATTTTCCGACACCGCCTTTTCCGCTGGTTACGGTAATGACTCTTGACTGTCCTACTATTCTTTGATTTTGCTGTTTAATAATATTTCTCAATCCTTCAGCTTGATCCATCAGACTTCATTCCCTCCCAGTAATTGTTTTGCAAGCTTTTGAACATTTGTTACCTCAATATCATCAGGCACATTCTGTCCGTATGTCGTATATGAAAGCGATGCTCCCGTATACAGCTTGATATTAAGAATATTTCCCAAAGTTACGGTTTCATCCAGCTTGGTAAACAATATTCTGTAATCAGTAACCTCTTTAAATGCATCCACTATATTCAGCAAATCCTTGTATTTTGTCGTGACGCTCAATACAAGATATTTTTCCACATCATATTTGTTTTCATCCACACTGTTTATAAGCTCAAACAATTCATTTTTCTGTTTTTCATCCTTGTGAGAACGTCCTGCGGTATCGATAAATATCATATCAAATTTTTTAAATTCATTAAGAGCTTCCGTTATCTCACCCGGACTGTAAATAACCTTCACAGGGATATCAAGAATTGACGCATATGTGTTTAGCTGTTCAACTGCCGCTATTCTGTATGTATCAGATGTAATAAAGGCTATCTTTTTACCCTCGTTTATCTTGTATTTTGAAGCAAGCTTTGCAATTGTAGTAGTTTTTCCAACTCCTGTCGGTCCTATAAAAAATGCTATTTTTGTCTTATCTCCCACAGTTATTGTTTTCGCTTCGTCAAGTTTTAAAATAATCTTCTGATATACCGCAGACAGTATGTTGTCTAAAGTTGTTTCTTTCTTAATAGAATTTTCAATTTCCTCAATAATGAGATTGACATACTTTTCGTCAACCTCATTGTCAATCATTTTATTGTAAATAAGTTTTAGGAATTTAATATTGGCATTCTCACTTACTTCTCCTTCTGCCTTAACTTCCTCACTGTTTCCCGAAGTCATTTGCATCTGCTCTTTAAGAAGAGAATGAAGAGATTCAAGCTTTGCTTCTATGGCATTGTTTCCTGAAGAAACCGTAACATTTTTTGCCTTCTTATCCGCCTCGTCATCTGCCAGAACATCTATTTTACTCTGAAATGTAGGCTTTTTCTCATTTACGGCCTGTACAAATTCCTTTTCTTCAAGGGCTGCGGTAATCTCAACAACATCCTTTTTGAAAAGTCTCATAATTCCGCGCTGTTTAATTGTCTTTGAGTTAAGCACTACTGCCGAGTTTCCAAGTTCCTCTTTAGCAAGAAGTATAGCCTGTGTTTCCGTAGGTGCCTGATATTTCTTCACTATCATTATGCTGTCACCATCCCAACTGATTGTAATTCTACATTAGATTCTATCTCATTGTAGGATATAACTATTGTATCCTTGATGTAATCATCAAGAAGCTTTTTAAAATATAATCTCACAATAGGTGAGGTTATTATAATCGGCATTTTTCCGAGATTTTCAAGCTTGGCAAGTTCTTCCTTTGCAGAAGCAACGATAAGCTTTATACGTTCCGGGTCAAGATTGAGATACGAGCCCTGTTCCGTCTGTTTAACGCTTCCCATTATCTCCTGCTCTATCTTAGGGTCAAGAGTTATGACACTTGTGGTATCATTCGGTGGGAAGAATTTGCTTGAAATACTTCTCTTTAAGCTCTGCCTTACATATTCCGTAAGAATATCCGTATCTCTCGTTGTGGCTGCCCTGTCCGCCAGAGTTTCAAATATCGTAAGCAGATCTCTGATGGAAATGCCTTCGCGAAGAAGGTTCTGCAATACTTTCTGAATCTCTCCGACACCCATAAGCTTCGGTATAAGCTCGTCCACAAGCACCTTGTTGTTTTCCTTTATGTTGTCGATAAGCGTCTGAACATCCTGTCTTGTAAGGAGTTCTGATATATGACTTCTGATAACTTCTGTCAAATGTGTAGCAATAATTGAAGGCGGGTCTACCACTGTATATCCCATTGTTTCAGCCCGTTCTCTCTGACTTTCCGTTATCCAGATGGCAGGCAGATGGAAGGACGGTTCAAATGTAGGTATACCTGTAATTTCTTCTTCAACAAAGCCAGGATTCATAGCCATATAGTGGTCAAAAAGAATCTCGCCTTCACTAACCTGTATACCCTTTATCTTAATGATATACTGATTTGGATTAAGCTGTATATTATCTCTCAATCTTATGATAGGAACGATAGTACCCAGTTCAAGTGCAATCTGCCGCCTTATCATAACAACCCTGTCAAGCAGGTCTCCGCCCTGATTTACATCGGCAAGAGGGATTATGCCATATCCAAATTCCAGTTCAATAGGGTCTACATTAAGGAGCGAAATAACATTTTCCGGCTTTCGTATTTCAGATGCTTCCGTTTCTTCCGCACTTACCTCATCCTCTATAGCCTTGACTTCTTTCTTTGTATCTACGTTTCGTCCTATAACAATAACAGCAATGCCCATAGGAACAAATATCCACACCGGAAGCGGTGTCGTAATGCCAAGTACCATCATAGCGGCTCCAACCATGTATAATACCTTTGAAATGGAAAACAGCTGTGATATAAGCACATCCGTAAGCTGGTTATTATCATCATCCGTCTTTGTTACAAGTATACCTGTTGAAAGAGAAATGAGAAGCGAAGGTATCTGGCTTACAAGACCATCACCGATTGTCAGTATGGCATACTGGTTAATGGCATCATTAAATGCCATTCCCTGACGCATTACACCCATTGCAACACCGCCGACAATATTTATCACCGTTATGATAAGACCTGCAATGGCATCTCCCTTTACATACTTGGTAGCACCGTCCATAGCGCCGTAAAATGCTGATTCTTTCTGTATCTTTGCACGTCTTTCGGCTGCTTCTTTATCGGTTATTGCTCCTGTGTTGAGGTCTGCGTCAATAGCCATCTGTTTACCCGGCATAGCGTCAAGAGTAAATCTTGCCGTTACCTCGGCAACTCTCTCAGAACCTTTATTGATTACCATAAACTGAACCATTATCAGTATTATGAATACAATAACACCTATAATCAGGTCATTTCCGCCTACAAACTGACCGAACACCCTTACTACGTTGCCCGGATCGCCGGTTCCAAGAATAAGCTTTGTAGAAGATACATTAAGCGAAATTCTGAATATGGTCGTGAACAAAAGTAACGTAGGAAATGAGCTCATATCCAGCACTTCTTTTGCATAAAGAGATGTGAAAAGTATAGTTAAGGCAATAAGTATATTCATAGCCAAAAGCACATCAAGTAATGTGGACGGTATGGATATAATAAGAAATAAGACCGCAGCCAGAATATATATGCCTACAAAAAGGTCTGTCTTCTTAATATTCAGTTTCATATTGCCTTCTCCTTTCCTGAGTAGTTATGTGAAGCTTACGTTACTCCGGCATCTCGTGCCTGATATACCATGGCAAGTATCTCCGCAACTGACTGATACAGTTCCTGCGGTATCTCTTCTCCAATCTCCACATTATTGTATAACATTCTCGCCAAAGGCCTGTTCTCTACTATTTCAATGTTACATTCTTTGGCCTTTTCCTTTATCTGTGCAGCAAGAAAATCTGCACCCTTTGCCAGAACCACCGGTGCGCTTGCAACCGTATTATCGTATTTAAGTGCTACGGCAAAATGCGTAGGGTTAGTGATGACTACGTCCGCCTTAGGAAGGTCACTCATCATTCTGCGCCTTGACGCCTCACGCATTTTCTGCCTTCGCTGTCCTTTAATCTGAGGGTCACCTTCCATCTGCTTGTACTCATCTTTAACCTCCTGCTTTGTCATCTTCATATCATTGTTAAATTTATATTTCTGATAAAGCAAATCGGCAAATCCGATTATAAGAAAGACAATGCTTATCTTTATTCCAAGGTCAATTACCACATCACCGATAATGACTATTGCCTGATTGAGTGATACTTCATAAAATCCCATGAGATAATTATATTTATCCTTGAGCGTCGAATATGCCATATAAAATATTATAGCCATCATAAGGATATTCTTCAAAAGCTCAACTATGGTATTAGCGGAAAATATTCTTTTAAAGCCGTTTATCGGGTTAAATTTATCAAATTTGGGTTGAAGCGGCTTTCCCGTAATCTTCCACTTTACCTGAAAGACATTTGACACAAACGCCACCGCAACTGCCACCAGCAATATGGGAAGCAGTATTATCAGGATATTTTTCAAGCCATATGTAATCATATTGAGGGCTGAAACTGCACTGAATTCAATCTTGCTGTCATTAACAGTGTCTGCAAACACATTGTATACTTCTGCAAACAAATTGATAAATGACTTGCCGAGTGAAGCTGTATAAAACTTTAACAGCAAAAACAATGATAACAGCGACAATGCCGATACCAGTTCCTTGCTCTTTGCCACCTTGCCGTCTTTTCTTGCATCTTCAAGTTTTTTCTGGCTGGCAGGCTCAGTTCTTTCTCCTCCCGGTCCGTCTTTGGCAAAGAACTGTAAATTATATTGAAGTAAAGGCATATATCCCTTTTCATCCATAATTTCTCATTCCTTCCACTACATGTGTTATCAGCGTTTTCATCTGTTCATATATGACATTTGAAATGGATGGCAGCAACCCTATTGTGAGGAATATAACCGCAAGTCCTATCAGTATCTTAAGCTGCATACCTATGACAAACATATTAATCTGAGGTGCTACCCTCACTACTATTGCGAGCAGAACATTAAGTAACAGTATTGCGGCAAATACAGGCAGGGTTATTCTGAAGCCTATGGCGAAGTAATCGCCTATATATCCCACTACCGTATCGTACAGACTTGCATTGACCGTCATTTCTCCGATTGGAATAATCTCATATGTCTCTATAAGCGCCCTGACAAGAAATATATGAAGGTCAGATACTATCAGCATAAGCATTACAAAGTCATAATAGTACGTTCCTATAAGGCCAACCTGCTGTTTTGAAGTGGGATCCATAACATTTGCCATGGCAAGTCCTATATCCATATCTATTATTCTTCCGGCAAAATGAAGTATCTGCATGCACATATTTGCCATATAGCCTATCAGAAGTCCTACAACACACTCCTTTACGACAAGTGTCGCATACTCCAGAATGCCATTGTAGGTGTAAGAAGAGTCTGCCGTATAAGAATATACAATCAATGTGAGAAATACTGAAAATCCCACTTTGGTTCTTCGCGGTGTATTTGGCATACCGAAAAATGGAGCAACCATAACAAATGAGGCTATACGCATCAGTATAAGTATAATTTTTTCAAATTCCGATAAAGCAAATGTATAATCTATCATAACTGCCTCTTTTCACAAGTAATTTCACCTGATATACTGGGAAAAGCTGCCCCACAAATCTTCCATAAATCCGGTTATATTGTTCATTATCCATGAACCAAGAACCATAATTCCCAAAAATACCGCCAATATCTTGGGCACAAATGTAAGGGTCTGCTCCTGTATGGAGGTTATGGTCTGAAAAATACTTATGATAAGACCTACCACAAGCGAAATCAGAAGCAACGGAGCAGATACCTTGATTATAAGAAATATAGCTTCACGCGCCATATCTATGACCTGTTGTTCAGTCAAAAGACATCTCCTCCTTTATATAAATGTATTAACCAGATTGCCTATAATCAGATTCCAGCCGTCAGCAAGCACAAACAAAAGTATCTTAAACGGCAGAGAAATCGTCGTAGGCGGCAGCATCATCATACCCATCGACATAAGCGTCGAGGAGACTACCATATCTATGATAAGAAACGGTATATATATCATAAATCCGATAATAAAGGCAATCCTGAGTTCGCTTATAATGAAGCTTGGAATGATTACATTAAGAGGGATATCCTCCATCGGGTCTTCTATCTCAGATACATCCATTCCCGATATATCTATAAATGTCCTCAAATCCTTATCTCTCGTCTGCTTGAGCATAAATTCCTTAAGCGGTTTAACTCCCGCCTCATAAGCCTGCTCTGTCGTTATTTCATTGGCTGAAAGCGGCTTAATGGCATTGGTGTTAATCTCTGAAAATACAGGCGACATAATGAAAAAAGTAAGGAATAAAGCAAGTCCGATTAAAACCTGATTGGGTGGTGCCGTATTGGTACCTATGGCGGTTCTGGTAAAATGCAGTACTATGATGATTCTGGTAAAAGAAGTCAGCATAATTAAAATAGATGGTGCAAGAGCAATAACAGTAAGCACAAGTAACATCTGTAATACGCTTGCCATATCGCTTCCGTCTCCTACAGATATTCCTATACTTATATTGTTATTAGAAGACTCGTCACCATCTAACACACTTACATTTCCATCTTCATTTGCGGCATAGACCATTTTTGGACATATTAAGAAGAATGTAACTGCCAAAGTCAGTACACACATCATAATAAGAACAATACTTTTTTTCTTCTTAAGTCTACTAAACATCTTTATCATCCTTACTTTTAACCTTAAATTTAGCTAATATGTCTTTGAAGCTTCCATTTGCATCATTGTCTTTAAATGAAAGCGTCTCCTCCTCAATCTCGCCAAGGCAGGTAATCGTATCCTTTGACACGGCAACGGCAAAGCACTTGCTGCCAATCTTAACCAGCTGTATATATTTAGTGCTTGAAAGCCTTAAGGTTTCAAGCACTTGAATATTACTACCTGTCATACTGTTTTTTTGATAATTTCCAACAAATCTTGTCGTAAAATATGTAATTCCCAGAACAAACAGAAATATAAGCAATACTGATAAAAACTGCACAACACTGTTGGTTTTTGTAAATGCAAATATCATATTATCCAACTACTTTCTTAACAGCCTCTATAACTCTGTCTGCCTGGAAAGGCTTTACAATAAAATCCTTAGCTCCTGACTGTATAGATTCTATAACCATTGCCTGCTGTCCCATTGCAGAACACATAATAACGCTTGCAGACGGATCCTTCTCTTTAATCTTTTTAAGTGCCTGAATACCGTCCATCTCCGGCATAGTTATATCCATAAGTACCAAATCCGGCTTAACCTCGTCATACTTTTCAACTGCTTTAAGACCATTCTCAGCCTCTCCTGCTATATTATATCCATTCTTTGTCAGGATGTCTTTAATCATCATTCGCATAAATGCTGCATCATCACAAATCAAAATGTTTTTTGCCATACGTTCATCTCCTAATAATTGTATTATCTTTCTTTATTATACTACAAACCAAGAAATTTTCCTACTATTTTTTTATTTAACAATTTCGGTTATTCTTACGCCAAAGCTTTCCTCGATAACAACCACTTCGCCTTTTGCAACATGCTTACCGTTTACCAGCACATCAACCGGCTCTCCTGCAATTTTGTTAAGTTCCAAAATTGCTCCCGGTGCAAATTCAAGTATTTCTTTGATTGATTTGTTAGTTCTTCCAAGTTCAACTGTTACCTCAAGAGGAACATCCATTATTAAGTCGATGTTTTCCTTCTGACCTGTTGCTACATAATCTCCCGCAAAAGGCTGGAATGATGCTTGAGATACATCCACCTGCTGAACAGGCTGCGGCTGATACTGTGTATATGCAGGTGCAGGCGGAGGCGTCTGAACAGGCTGCGGTGCCACAGGCGGTGTGCTGTATTGAGGCGCAGGTGCAGGCGGAGGTGTTGTTTCCTTATTCGGTTCGCTGCTTCCACTCATACCGGATACAAAATGCTCATACATTTCTTTTGCAAAATCTATCGGATAGAGCTGCATAATGGTACTGTCTATCAAATCGCCAATTTTCATCTCAAAGGAAATTTTAACAAATTCCTCATCAAACATTTTTTCAAAATCATTGTTTTCCTTTAAGTCTACCAGATCTACGTTTGGAGGGCTTATATCTATCTTCTTTGCCATCATTGAAGACATCGAAGTGGCTGCCGTACCCATCATCTGATTCATAGCCTCTCCGATAGCACTTAAATGTAACTCTCCCAGAGGCTCATCCGTAACTTCCGGTGCCGCTCCCATCATAAGATTTGTGATAATCTTTACGTCATCTTCTTTAAGAATCAGCACATTATCTCCTGACAGGCCTTCCACATAGGAAATTTTCAAAAGCACACAAGGCTTCTCATAGCTTGCTGCTACTTCACCCCAATTTGTGTAAGATACACTGGGAGTAGTTATTGTAACCTTCTGATTAAGCAGCGCACTGAGAGTAGTGGCAGCAGAGCCCATACTGATATTTCCTATCTCTCCGATAGCATCAATCTCTGCATCAGTAAGTCTGTCTTTTTTTTCTTCGCTTACAGTTGACGACATACCGCTAAGCAATGCATTAATTTCGTCCTGTGATAACATTCCGTCCATCTCGTCACTCCTCTCTCACAACAGATGTGAGTCTAACTGCATATTTTTCATCAAATGTACCCGGCAATGCAGTAAATTTCTTCATATTTCCGACGTACACTTCAAGCTCATCATCAAGTTTTGTTCCGAGCTTAATTATATCGCCTTGCGCCAGTTCGGAAAAATCGCGCACCGAAATGGTGCTTTTTCCAAGAACGGCTCTTATAGGTATCTGAGCTTTGCTTATAAGTGTCTCTATCGCATCGGTATAAGTATTCTCATCACGTTCCTGCATGGTTGAGAACCAATACTTGGTATTTAACTTATCCATAATAGGTTCTAAGCTCATATACGGAAGACATACATTCATAAGTCCCTCCACATCACCTATTTTTATATTCATGGTAACTATTGCAACCATCTCACTTGGAGCAATAATCTGTGAAAACTGCGGATTTGTGTCTATCCTTTCAAGGCGCGGAGTAAAATCAATAACATTTTTCCATGGTTCTCTAAGCAGATTGACACATATATTCATAATTCTTTCCACTATGGAAAGCTCTATTTCCGAATAATCCCTGGTCTTATCCAAGGTGCCGCCTGCTCCTCCAAGGAGCCTGTCTATAATACAAAAGCCAAGATTGGTTGCCAGTTCTATAATGGCATTTCCCTTTAGAGGCGACATATTGATAACACCCAGCAGAACCGGATTTGAAAGTGCATTTGAAAATTCCTGATATATAACGGCTTCTGAGTTCATAACCTCTACCTGCACCGCTTTTCTAAGATATGCCGGCAGGTTGGTTGACAACAATCTTCCATAATGTTCAAATATAATTTCCAAAGTTCTCAAATGTTCTTTAGAAAACTTTGAAGGTCTGGCAAAATCATAATTTTTGACCTGCCTGTCCGTATTAGACTGCATTTCTTCCACATCTAACTCACCGGAGCTTAATGCTTTGAGAAGGTTATCAATTTCACTTTGTGATAATACTTCTCCCATTCGGTCCCACCTCCTTATGTATGAATGGTTATTATGAGCTTACTGTACGTTAAACTCACTGAATGACACATCATACACAAATGTCTCACCAAATTTTTGCTGAAGCTTTAAAAGTACTTCACTTCTGATTTTATCTTTATTATCAAGTATCTCATAAGCATTATACTTTGAAATGACTTCGTTCAGTATACTGACAGTAATACTTTCGTTGCTCTCAAATACCTTCTTTTTGTCTTTATAATCGCTTATCGTGGTATTGAGCGAAATGTATGCCGTAACCTTGGCATATCTGAATTTGGTTGAATCTGATGTGGTAGAGAGAGTTACCGTAGCTTCATATGACAGACCTTCCAACTTATCAAGCGGAATCTCTCCCTGTTCGTCTGTATTTACCTGATTTCCGTCAAGGTCCACAAGATTTGTAATCTTTGTCACCAGTTTATTCGTCTTGCTGACACCGGGAAGCATAGTAAATACAATCACTATGTTAAATATAAGATTAATTACTGATATTGCTAAAATAGCTATGGTAAATATACCTTTTTTCATATCGTGCCTCGCTTTCAAGCAAAAATTTTCTTTACTAAATTCCGCTTAATTTGTTATATATTCTAATCTCTACACGTCTGTTCTGCGCTCTGCCTTCGGCAGTGTCATTGGAAGCTATAGGCACTTCCTCTCCGCGTCCTACAGGCTTTAATGTAGTCTTGTCAAGATTTTTATTCTGCACAAGATACTCATAAACCGAATTTGCCCTGTAGAATGAAAGTATCATATTATTTTCAAAATAGGCAGTATTTGTAGGAACATTATCCGTATGTCCTATAATTTCTATTGTGTAACCGTTATAGTTCTTAAGAATGTCACCAACACTTGAGAGTATCTCCAACGAATCGCTTCTAAGCTCTGCACTTCCGCTTGAAAACAATATACCGCTCTTTAGGTTTAATGCGACATAGTGACTTGACACCACAACCTCTATCTGATTGGACAGATTCTGGTCTTCTATCTTGTCTCCAAGACCCTCAGCCATCTTTTCAGACTCGCTTATCATGCCTTGCTGCATCTTATCATACGCATCATTAAGCTCTTCATTTTCGCCTTCGGAGTTAAGACCCATATTACTGTAATATTCACTCAATTCATTGAGCTGGCTCACACCGCTGGATATAAGAATACCCTCTCCCAACGATGAAGAACCGTTTGACAGTATGCTAAAGCTTGACGCCAGTGAAGCAGCTACTTCCTGAAACTTTTCAGCGTCCACGCTGGACATGGAAAACAGCAGTACAAAGAAGCACAGTAGCAAATTCATAAGATCACTAAAGGTCGCCATCCACGCAGGAGAGCCCTTTGGCGGATCCTCTTTCTTTTTATTTGCCATTATGCCTCACCTCCTGTCGCATCGTTGCTTACGGATTTTCTGTCAGCAGGTGCCATAAATGATTTCAGTTTTTCTTCAATTACTCTTGGATTTTCACCCGCCTGTATTGAAAGAAGTCCTTCTATCATAACCTCTTTCATTGCATACTCAGCATCATTATTTGTTGCGAGCTTGGTAGCAATAGGAGTTGCAATCCAGTTTGCAAGCATTGAACCATAAAGGGTCGTAATGAGTGCAGTAGACATATTAGGTCCGATGGATGAAGGGTCAGACAGATTCTTAAGCATATTTATCAGTCCTATAAGAGTACCTATCATACCCCATGCAGGACCCATAGCCGCCAGATTTTCCCAAAAATGTATAAGTTTCTTATGTCTTGACTCTATGCATGTAAGCTCTGTCTCCAAAATAGCTCTTACAAGCTCCGGTTCCGTACCATCCACTATAAGAAGCAGTCCCTTTTTTAGGAATTCATCATCAAGCGAACTTGCAACTTCCTCTAATGCCAATAAGCCTTCCTTACGTGCCACGTTGGAAAGCTCAATTATCTTCTTTATTGTTTCACTTTCATTTATCTTTTCAGCCTTGAATGCTTTGGTAATGGACTTTAAACCAGCTATGTATTCCTTCATTGTACATGAAGTGAGCAAACTGGCGAAAGAACCTCCAAATGTAATAATTGCTGACTGAATATGTATAAAGTTAGCAATTGCAGCTACGCCGTCTTCACCGGTAACGATACCGAATACCATAAGACCTATACCTGCAATTATACCTATCAAAGTAGCTAAATCCACTTTTTTCACCTGCCCATAATTCTCTAGTAACGCAGAATTTACTCACCGTCAAATGCGAATAAACTCCTCTTATATGATATTACTAAATTTTTCACGTCTTGTCTACTTTCTTTTACAATTATTTTTTTGCCGGTATTCAATGTTATGACTGTATCCGGCGTTTCCTCCACCATCTCTATCATTTCCGCATTAATTATAATATTGGTTCCGTTAAGTCTGGTTAACTCTATCATTATACCTCCATCTACACAACAACGGTTTCCCGATGTCAAAGCTCCCGCTTTATGCTGCTTTCGACATCAGGAAACCTTTAAAACATATGTGTTATCTCTTAAGATTTATAAGTTCTTCCAGCAATGTATCCGATACGGTAATAATTCTTGAGTTTGCCTGGAAACCTCTCTGAGTGGTAATCATCTCAGTAAACTCACTTGAAAGGTCTACATTTGACATTTCGAGAACACCTGATGAAATCTTTCCGCCGTTAGCGGTTACATCATCACCTATTCCGTTAAACTCACCCGAGTTAAGGGTTGCCTGATAAAGATTCTCGCCAACCTTTTCAAGACCGGCAGGGTTAGAAAAGTTAGCCACTACAATCTGACCGAGTGTTCTTACGTCACCGTTGCTGTAATAAGCTGAAATTTTACCGTCCTGCTGTATTCCTACACCTGTCATCTTACCGACAGCTTTACCTGCTCCCTTGCCGGAAGGATTACCATAATTAACGCTTATTGATGTCTCATCACCAAGCGATTTAAGATTTGAGAAATCAACCGTTATATCACCTATCGGCGTAGCACCCGTAGGCACTTCAAAGCTTGCTGTAATACTATTTACGTTACATTTACCAGTCGACTCGTCAAAAGTAAGATTTACATCACTCAGATTCATGGTGTAACCTTCTACGGGATGTCCGTCACACATAATGTTTCCTGCTTCCATGGTATAAGAATATGTATTGTCAGGACTTTGCGAAATGTTGATTGTAGCGAGATATGAATAGCCGAGGCTGTCATAAAACTTAAGGTTAATAGGTATGCTCTCGCCCTTTGCAAAGCTTTCATCCTCTTTATTAAGGTTACCTGATATGGTATTGTCCGTTGTTGCTGCCGGTTCTGTATAAGTAAACTCAGTACTCTTAACATACAAATCTTTTACATTATCCTTGATTATATTTCCGTCTTCATCAGCAAGCCAACCCTGAACGCTGTATCCTGCACTTGTTACAAGCTTACCGCTCTCATCAACGGTAAAGTTTCCTGCTCTTGTAAAGAAGTTGCTGTTTCCGTTCTTAACTACGAAGAAAGAAGAGCCTGAAATTTTTAAATCAAAAGGATTATCCGTTCTTTGCGTAGAACCTTCAGACTCAATATTTGAAGTTATAGAACCTACGGAAGAACCAAGACCTATCTGCATTGCGTTCTGACCGCCCTTGCCTGTTTCGGCATTTGGTCCTGAAGCACTCTGTGTGGTCTGATAAAACACTTCACTGAAAGTAACGGAATTGCCCTTATAAGCTACCGTATTAACATTTGCAATATTGTTACCAATAACATCCATTTTTGTCTGGTGAACCTTAAGTCCGGAAACACCAGAATACATTGATCTCATCATAATAAATGACCTCCAATTCCTTTAGTGCCAAGCCCCCTCTGGCAGTCAGGGGCTTATAGCTTCCTTTCGGTCCGGCTACATAACTACGGCACCGTCAATATTTGTGTATACATTTTCCTCCTGCGAATTGCTGTTCATAGCTGTTATCACCGTATTGTTTTTGGTGTTTACTATGAATGCCAAATCATCCAAAAGCACCAGAGATTCCGTTATTCCTTTATTCTGTGCCTTTCTTGCGCCCTCATTGAGGCGGTTAAGCTGATTATCCGTAAGACTTATATTTCTTGTCTTAAGCCTCTCGCTCGCATGTTTTGAAAAGGTAACCTCGGAAGAATGTAATGATTTTGCATTATCCAATGCCTGTGTAAACGAGATATGCGTATCCTTTACATTTTTGTCCGAAGCTGTTCTTGAATTGATATACTGACCGGTTATCTGCTCAATAGAAGCAAAATTATTCACATTCATAATCATCTTCCTTTCGCATCAGTACGGATTACTTTTTTGCGTTGGCTTCATAAAAATCATCATCAACAATAGTATCAAGGTCTTCAATGTCATATTCGTTACCGTTGATTCCGAGATAAATCTTCTCGCCTTCTTTGATAACGTAGTCAACCTTTCCCTGAATAAATCCGCTTTCACCCGATGCTGACTCTACCTTCATAATAACCGTCTTTCCAAGAATGTCATTTGCCTGACTCTGACTCATTGTACCGCTCATATTCTGAAGTTCTTCCACCTGTGAAAATGTTGCAAGCTGAGCTACCATCTCTGAATTATCCTGTGGATTAAGAGGGTCCTGATTCTGCATCTGAGCAACCAAAAGCTGTAAAAATGCATCCTTGTCAAGTCCGTTATTCTTTGTACTCTTAGAATCGGCTGTTGAAAATCTGTTAGCTGTTGTTGACTGAGTAGAAAATGTTCCGTCTTCATTAAGTCCTGCTATTAATGCCATATTTCTCATCTCCTGTTCTGTATCTGATATTGTAAGAGCTTAATTCTATGCCCTGTAACTTACCGTACTTTCTTCGGAAAGTTCCTGCTGCACATCATCTTTGCCGTCATCCTGCACATCATCTTCAAGTCTTATTCTTCTTCCGCGCCTGTCTGATGAACCATTGCCGTCATTGCTTCTTCCGTCATTTCTCTCAAAGCTGTGGCTTGCTATGGTTACTTCTACGGCTTCCACTTTAATTCCCTGGTTGTTAAGCGTTTCCTTAAGACTTACTACCTGAGCTTCGACAGCTCTTCTTACGGCTTCATCCTGAGTAGCTATATTTGCTGTAATCACACCGTTTTTTGCCACTACCTGAATACTTACTTTTCCAAGACTTTCAGGATTAAGCTGAAGTTCCATACTTGTAGACGTATCAGACATATTAACTCTCACCGCCTCGTTAATCTGCCTTAGGATATTTTCCATATCCACATCACCGGTCATAGTACTCTCTGATGTTGCAAACACTTCCCGTACAGTATTGTCAAGTCTTTGAACAACCTGCTCCATGGTATTTGCACCGCTGTCCGTATGTTTTATTTCATTTGGAGACTCAGCTTCGCTTTCTTTACCGGTATTACTTTCAAACTGTTTTGTTTCATTCTCAGGATTTTTCTCTAAGTTCTCATTAACATTTTCTGTCTGAACATAAACCGTCTGCGTCTCCTGCTCTGACATGCCTGCTTCATCATAAGCCTCCGCAAAACTGTACAGCTTTTCTTCTGATATATTCAGTTTTTCCGCTGTCGCAGATACGACATCTGCAATCTCTGAATTGACGTTTTTAAATATTTCAGACATCTGAGCGTCAGTTATAATCTCTAAAGGATTATCGTTCTCGGACAGTTCCATCATAAGCTGCATGACATTTCCCGGTTCCAGCAGGTCTGACATAGTCATCGACAGATTTGCAAGTGCTTCTTCCAGTTCTTCGTCCGATATTCCCATGTTTTCTTTGATAATATTGCGAATCTGTTCATACATATCCTCAATACCGTCTTTGGGATTGCTCTCCTTAGTGCTGTCAAGCTTCTCGGGTCTGTTTGAATTAAGCAAATCATTCTTTTGATTTGGTTCCTTTACGTTATCATTTATAACATTTTCCTTGGAATTCACCGCTTTGCCCTGTGCTTCTCCTGCCGTATTTTCAAACATCGACTGAAAGCTTAAGCTGTCTGAAGTTTTTGTCTGCTTTGTGCTTCCTGTCCCCTTTACATTGCCCGTATCAGCAATATTTCCCGTCTGTGACAGTCCGCTTAAAATGTTCATTGCGCCTGTTACCATGCTATACCTCCTTTCACAGTATTATTGAGTGTCAGAAGGGTACATTATCTTAGTAAGTTTACCTGCATATGTAGGATCCATCTCAGCTAATATAGCCTGTCTTTTTGTATCTTTCATACACAGCAAAAGTGTTGCCACCTTGTCCATGTCACCCGTCATTTCCTCAAATATAGCCGCGGCAGCTTTGGCATCCATCTTGGAATACGTGTTAGCCAAATCTTCTATGGCTGCCGAATATTCCTTTTCCTTAAGAACCCTCTCGTATATCGAGGCGGCATTCGTAGGATCAAGTGCCTCATACCACGTCTTATATTCATTTATATCGGGTGCTTTCTCGTTAAAAACAACCTCTTCATCAAATATTTTTTTAAGTTCCTCGTACTTTACCTGATTATTTTCAAATACTTCAAGTCTGCTTACCTCAGCCATAAGCTCTGTAAGCTTTTCAGCATTGTCGTCCGAAGCCTGACGAAGTGCGGTATTTTCTTCCTCAAGCTCTCTTATACGTTCAAGTGCATCTGACAGGGTACTGTATTTATATCCGTATTGATTTACATTGTCAGAATCCCCATCCGGCAGAATCTTATTGATTACCGGCACGTCCTTTAACACAGGCTTCATAACCGTACTTCCGAAACCGCCGACATCCAGCTTTATAAGTATACACATAATAGCAATCCATATGATAACTATTATGACAGTGACAAGCATCACGCCTAACCTGCTTTCCTTAGGTTCTCCGTTTTCATCAAGTTTTACTTTCTTTTCTTTAGCCATCCGTCAAATCACCACCTGACCTTGTTTCGCTTCCGTACTGAAAGCTTACCAATTCATCTATTTCTTTCTTTTCCTGTTCGTTAAGGTCATGCTTAAACTGCTCAAAAGCATTTTCCTTAAACTTTTCATAAATTTTTCTCTCTTTTATGGCATTGTCAAGGCGTTCCCTTGCAGCGTCAAGATTCTTGTTTGCCACCTTTATATTGACAAGCTGTGCTTTCATGTCATTTTTAGTCTTGTCAATACCGCTTTTTAACATATTCAATGTTGTTACATTAAGCGTTCCTGCAATGGCTGCACGATATTCTTCCTCGTATCCCTGCCTTTTTTTTACAAGCATGTCATACTTTTCTTCTTCTTCCCTGAGTTTTGACACTGCTGCCGCAAACTGAGTCTTCGCCTGACTTTCCATTTTAAGTTTTATATCCAGTATATTTTGCAATTTATAGACAAATTTAGCCATTTAAACAGCACCTTCTCATCAGTCTGCAAACACATCAGCAAGCATTTTAAGTTCCTCTTCAAAGCCAAATTTTTCATCCGTTCCCTGAACAAGGAACTCATTTACTTTATCTATTTTAGAAATGGCATAATCAATGTTTTTATTGGAACCGGGCTTATAAGCACCTATGTTTATAAGGTCCTCTGCCTCAGTATATGTAGCCATTACATTTTTAAGTTTTCCTGCCAGCTGCTTGTGTTCCTTTGTTGCAATCTGACTCATGCATCTTGAAATGCTCTGAAGAACATCTATTGCAGGATAATGGTTTTTATGTCCAAGTTTTCTTGACAGCATAATATGTCCGTCAAGAATACTTCTTGCCGTATCCGTTATAGGTTCGTTAAAATCATCACCGTCAACAAGAACCGCATAAAGACCCGTTATGGAACCTTTTTCGCCCATTCCTGCTCTTTCAAGGAGTTTTGGCATCTCACTGTATACACTTGGCGGATATCCTCTCGTAACCGGAGGTTCTCCGGAAGCAAGTCCAATCTCTCTTTGAGCCATTGAGAAACGTGTGAGGTTATCCATCATAAGCAATACATCCTTGCCCTGATCCCTGAAATACTCAGCTATGGCTGTTGCAGTCTTTGCCGCCTTGTTTCTGATAAGAGCCGGTTTATCCGAAGTTGCAATTATGACAACGCTTCGTTTCATTCCTTCTTCGCCGAGATCTCTTTCAACGAATTCTCTTACCTCTCTGCCACGCTCTCCTATAAGAGCAATGACATTTATATCAGCCTTGGTATTTCTTGCAAACATACCCATAAGGGTACTTTTGCCTACACCGCTTCCCGCAAATATGCCTATTCTCTGTCCCTTTCCAACCGTTATGAGTCCGTCCACGGCTTTTACTCCAAGAGGAAGGACTTCGCTTATAATAACTCTTTTCATGGGATCAGGAGGGGGAGCTTCAACAGAATATGTAATCTCTGTATCAATTTTTTCTCCGTCGATAGGATTTCCAAGTCCGTCAAGACATTTTCCCAAAAGCTGGTCCGAAACCTTTACCGCAAGCGGTTCGTTTGTATTTTCGACTATACATCCGGGGCCTATGCCTTCAACACTGTCAAACGGCATAAGAAGAACTCTTCTGTCTTTAAAACCTACAACCTCAGCATATACAAACTGATTACTGTCGTCCTTTGAGATAATCTTGCACAAATCATTCAGTTTTGCATCAGGTCCTATTGATTCTATCGTAAGACCGACTATCTTGGAGACACGTCCCATTTTCTTGTAAAAGGATTTCTCTGTGACACGCAGATACTTATCCATATCAAACCGATACACGTCAAAAGCCCCTTTCATTCCGCCAGACAGCTAAGTATTCTTAACTCTTTGACAAGATTTTCAAGCTGTATATCAAGACTGCAGTCAAAAACTCCTGCATCCGTTTCTATAATGCATTGATTTCGTTTCAAATTTGAGTCCTGATATATTTCGATACTTACATTTTTTGACACATGCTCATACAACTTTTCCTTGCTGTTAAGCATAAACTGATAATCTTCTTTTGACACCTTTATGAGGAAATGCTTGCTTATTTCCGTATTTCTCATAACACTGTCTACAAGATGCAATATGGTATCCCTGTTTGCGTCTGCCATAGTGTGAGTAACCTTTGTAAACACCGTAAGCAATGTCTCTACGAGCTGCGGTTCAAGTTCTTTGCGCATATTCTCATAGTCGTCCTCAAGGTTCTTTTTCAACTCGTCATACTCTTTATTCTTTGACGCTATATGTTTGTCAAGCTCCATATATGCCTGTTTTGAACCTTCCTCATATCCTTCAATATGAGCCTGTTCTTTTATTTTTTCTGCTTCAGTCCTTGCTTCTTCAATTATCTTCTTTGATTGAAGGTGAGCGTCATTTATTATGTCCACAGCCTTATTTCGGGCATTATCAATCAGTTCCTCTTCGTTTACCAGTTCCTCTACCTTTGTGGCATCTATTCCCTCCACAAAGCCATCCTCGTCTTCAATAAGCACTGCGGGCTGCGTATCCTGAAGCATTGCTTCTTTTATGGCTTCCAGCCTTGACATAACGCGCTCGTTGGAGTCTATTATCCTCGACTCCACAGATGTATTGGCAATACTTGAAGATTTATAAAGATTAGACAATTAACTCGTCACCTCCGCCTCTGGCGATAACGATTTCGCCGGAATCTTCCAGCTTTCTGATAATATTAACAATCTTCTGCTGTGCCTCTTCAACATCCTTAAGACGGACAGGTCCCATAAAGTCCATATCCTCTTTTATCATAACGGCAAGACGCTTTGAAAGGTTGTTAAAGATAATATTCTGAACATCCTCGTTAGAACCTTTAAGGGCAATAGCGAGGTCATTGTTATCAACATCCCTGAGTACTCTCTGGATAGACCTGTCATCAAGCGAAAGAATATCCTCGAATACAAACATTTTTCTTCTGATTTCGTCTGCAAGCTCCGGATCCTCGATTTCGAGTGTTTCCATGATATGCTTCTCTGTTCCTCTGTCAACGGTATTGAGGATTTGAACGATGGCATCAACGCCGCCGATGATTGTGTAATCCTGATTAACAAGTGAAGCCAGTTTTCTTTCAAGCACCTTTTCAACCTCTTTTATTACATCAGGAGAGGTTCTGTCCATCTGAGCAATACGTTTTGCAACATCCGCCTGTTTCTCAATAGGAAGCGCAGAGACCACCTGTGACGCCTGTGAAGGCGGCAGATATGACAAAATAAGTGCGATAGTCTGCGGATGCTCGTCCTGAATAAAGTTGAGAAGCTGTGCAGGGTCTGCCTTTCTCACGAACTCAAAAGGACGTACCTGAAGCGAAGCAGTAAGTTTTCCGATAACTTCTCTTGCCTTCTCTTCTCCGAGTGCTTTTTCAAGCAAATCTTTAGCATAACCGATACCGCCTTCTGCTATATACTGCTGAGCCAGACATATTTCATAAAATTCGTTCATTACATCTTCTTTAGTCTGTGGCGACACGCTGTTTATGTTTGCAATTTCAAGCGTAAGCTGCTCAATTTCGTCTTCTTTTAAATGTTTAAATATCTTAGCAGACTTCTCAGGCCCCAAAGAAATGAGAAGTGTAGCTGCTTTTTCTGTACCGCTTAACTCTAAGCTTTTATTGTTATTCTTAGCCATATATTTCCTCCAACCCAAAAGCATGACAGGATGCCGGATTTCACATCCCTAACTCTATTCCCATCCGTCATCAAGCCAGTTTCTAAGCAATAATGCCACAGCTTCCGGATTTTCGTCGACAAATTTTTCGATGGCAATACGAACCTCCGACTTTTCCTGAAGGTCAATCTCGTCAACAGACTGACCCTGCTTCTCCTTAGTTGCTGCAAGCATTTCCTCAACAGAAAGCTCAGGTTCTGTTTCTTTGACCGTAATAGGTCTTGCACTTCTGAATACAACAAACGCAAGCAGAAGAAGTATTGCTACCGCTACCGCTATCGTAATCCATCTGCTGGTATTGCTTGCCTTTTCAGCAGGTTCTATAAAATATGGTACTCTGTAAGCAAGTATTGATATGTTCTCCGCACTGATACCCGTACCCTTAGATACCATTTCCTTTATCTTGTCATCAAGCGGAAGTTCCTCATACTGTCCGTGCTGAGTCTTGAACTCGTTCCAAGTCATATCCTTTAACTGTCCTGAGGCTTTTACTTCATCATAGCTGTATACGACATTATCATGCAAAATAACCGCTATTGAAGAATCTGAAAGTATGATGTCTCCCGGCTTCTTATTTGTTGTGGTAACAAATTCGTTCGGCAGATACCAGTATTGTTTTACATAGGCTTCAGTAGTCGTTCCGTCCTGATTTTGTATAAGATATGTTGTATCACTGTCATTTGAATCAGTTCCCGGAATTCCTCCGGCTCCCGTAGTACCTGTATTCTTCTGTTCCAATGACTGAGAATACAAGCCTTCCTCTCTGCCTTCCTGAGCCTCATATTTCTTTGAAATCTCAGTTACCTCGTCATAGTTTATGTCAAGATTCAACGACACCTGTGCGTCATCATATGTAGGTATCTTAAGCAATGCATTCTTTATGCTGTTCTTTATCGTACTTTCTATCTGTGCCTGATACTTTCTCTGAGACACCAGACTTCCTCCTAAATTTGACGCATTATTCTCTCCCGAATATATGGAAGCACCCGAACTTGATATAATAGTAATTTTTTCGGTACTCTTGTTACCAACAGCCGTCTTTATAAACTGGGCAAGATTCTCGCCCACTTCTTCCGAAAGCTCATTTTTAAGCACAAGCACGACGCCGACTGATGTATCCTCGTCCTTTGACAGTATAACTGATGAAGACTCCGCCTCTTTGATACTTACATAGGCTTTCTTTATTCCGTCTATCTGAGAAAGGTCACTTGAAAGCTTGGACTCAAGGTAAGCCTTGTACTTTCTTGCCTTATCCGTCTCAGTGGTGGAAAATCCTCCGTTAAGGGCATCCGACAAAGAATAACCGTCTGCCTGTATGTTGTTTGAGCCAAGTATAATCTTTGAATTGACAAGATTTTTCTTTTCTACCGTTACCGTAAGTGCGTCATCTTTTACCTGATAGGCAATCTGATTCTCAGTAAGCAGTGCAGTAACCTCGCTTACTTCCGAATAGCTTGTACAGGCTTTAAGTTCTTCCCACTTCGGACGGGATGTTGCCCACACAACCAACGCGACTACCAATATGACAAGCACGACCGAACTAATCATGATGGTTTTTTGCTTTTTATTGTATTTATTCCAAAATTCTTTTATACGATTTAGAATATCTCTAACTCTTTCATTCATATAAAACTCCTGAATTAAATCTGAATTTGCATAATCTCTCTGTATGCTTCAAGCAGCTTATCTCTTATCGCAACCGTATAAGAGAGCGACAGATTAGCTTTTTGCTGTATGACTCCAAGCTCATGTGTGCTTGTAAGTTTTCCGAGAGCAAAATCAATCTCTGCCTGCTCAGCCTGTTCAATATATGTATTGGTATTATTGAGCAGTTCCTTTGCCGCATCCAATATTCCGGAAAATGCGTTTGTATTGTCCGTTTCGGCAGTTTCCGTATTTTTAAGAAGACTGTTCACATAGTCTGTATTTATTCCGTTTAACAGTGAAATACTGTCCATTTAGTACCTCCTACTGACCGATTTCCAGGCCCTTGCTCGCCATTGCTTTGCTCGCATTAAATGCCGTAACATTTGCCTCGTAAGACCTTGTGGCATCAATCAGATTAGTCATTTCCGTAATAACATTTACATTAGGATATGTTACATATCCGTTCTCGTCTGCATCAGGATGTGACGGGTCATATACAAGCGACATTTCCGTCTCATAATCCTCAGTAATCGCCGTAACCTTAACTCCGTTTCCCGCAAGACCTGCACTGGCTCTTGCAAGAGAGGAAGAAAATGTATCAGCAGTAGCACCCTTTTCGGCAAATACCACAGTCTTGCGTCTGTATACACCGCCGTCCTCTGTCCTTGTGGTATTAACATTTGCAATATTCTGTGCAATAATATCTGTTCTAAGCCTTTGGGCAGTCATGCCCGAAGCACTTATGTCAAATGATGTAAATAATGCCATGCACTTCACCTAATCCTTTCTAATTACCAATCACAGTCTTTATTCTGCCAAATTCCGCAGACATACTGTCAATCAAGCCGTTATACAGAAGCTGGTTTGACGCCAGCTCGACATTCTCCGTTTCAATATCAACATTGTTGCCGTCAAGCCTGTATGACATATTGCCGTAATCAGTATAGACATTATAGTAAACACCGTCCGCATCCATATCTTCTGGTCTTTTTGTAAGAGTTTTGATTCTGTTATTGCCTTTAGTAGAATTAAGTTCTGTTTCAAGATAAGTTGAAAACGTTACATCCTGGCGCTTATAACCGGGAGTGTCCACATTAGCAATATTATTATTCAAAACTTCATTACGTTTCCAGCTGACATCCGCTGCTTTATTCAGCATATCCACATAATCGAATGCTCCTGAAATAATCATATTTGCCTCCATTCCGAAGCGTTAGTGTACTTTCGTCCCGCCAATCCCATATCTGCGGTCACGATTTCCGATGTCTGTGACGCTTCGGCACAAACCCGGCGAGCGAAAAATCTGCCTATAAAGGAAATCTTTCACTCTTTTTCACTCCTTCCATGCGCATCCTTGCCGTTTAATGTCCGTGCGGACATTCTTTTCCATATATACTATTATATACTAAATGATGACAAATACAAGTGAAAAATAACAAAATATTGTGTTTTTTGTCAAAAAAGAAGGCCGCCGTCAGGCGTCCTTCTCTTCAAACTGGCTGTTGTATAGCGAAGCATAGAAACCGTTCTGCGCCATAAGCGTATCGTGATTTCCCTGTTCAATAATATCTCCGTCTTTCATAACCAGTATTATATCTGCATTTCTTATGGTCGAAAGTCTGTGAGCTATGATAAAGCTGGTTCTTCCGGCAGTAAGGTTATCCATGGCCTTCTGTATTCTTTCTTCCGTTCTTGTATCAACTGAGCTTGTAGCTTCGTCAAGTATAAGAATTCTGTTATCCGCAAGTATTGCTCTTGCTATGGTAAGGAGCTGTTTCTGGCCTGAAGACACATTACTTGCCTCCTCGTTAAGCTGTAGCCGCCGGGAAGGGTCATTATAAACCTGTTGGCGTAAGCCGCCCTTGCAGCCTCCACTACTTCCTCGTCAGTAGCATCAAGACGTCCGTAACGGATATTCTCCATTATGCTTCCTTTAAAAAGCCACGTATCCTGGAGCACCATACCAAAACATTCCCTAAGCTCACTTCTGTCAAATTCCCTGATGTCATGACCGTCTATAAGAATGCGTCCGCCATTTAAGTCATAAAATCTCATAAGCAGCTTAACTATTGTAGTCTTTCCGGCACCTGTCGGTCCTACTATTGCAACCTTCTGACCCGGCTTAACCTCCATTGAGAAGTCATGTATAATAGTCTTTCCTTCAATGTATCCGAAATTGACGTGGTCAAAGGTTACGCTTCCCGTGATATCCGAAGCCTTAAGCCTGTTGCCTTCAATTCCCTTAAGCTCCTCTTCATCTTCTTCAAGGAACTCAAATACACGCTCGCTTGCCGCCATTGTCGACTGAAGCATATTTGATACCTGAGCCATTTGGGATATAGGCTGTGTAAAGTTTCTGACATATTGGATAAATGACTGTATATTACCTACCGTAATGGTGCCTCTGGCAGCAAGAATACCTCCTACAATGGCAATAGCCACATATCCGAGATTGCCTATAAAGTTCATAATCGGCATCATAAGACCTGATAAAAACTGTGATTTCCATGCTGACCTATACAGTGCATCATTATCTCTGTTAAAATCATTTAACACTGCTTCTTCCCTGTTAAATGCCTTTATTATAATATGACCGCTGTATATTTCTTCTACCTGTCCGTTTACGTCTCCAAGGCTCTTTTGCTGCATTTTAAAGTATTTTTGCGAATGCTTTACTATAAATGATATAAGCATAAGTGACAACGGCAGTATAAGAAATGTAATAGCCGTAAGCAAAGGACTTATGGTAAGCATCATTACCGTAACGCCGATAATAGTTGATACGGAGGTTATAAGCTGGGTTATACTCTGATTAAGACCCTGTCCGAGAGTATCAACATCATTTGTTATTCTTGACAATACCTCGCCGTGAGTCTTGGTATCAAAATACTTCATAGGCATTCTGTTAATTTTTGCAATCATTTCCTGACGAAGTCTGTATGACACCTTCTGGGAGATGTTTGTCATAATAAACGCCTGTATAAACGAACACAATGCACTCACGCCGTACAGCACCGCAACAAATACAAGTATCTGTCCCACGCGTTTAAAATCTATACCTGAGCCGCCCGAAAATTTGCTCTGCAGTCCCGTAAATATCTCCGTGGTGGCATTACCCAATATCTTAGGTCCGATTACATTAAACACCGTGCCGGCAACGGCAAATACGATTACTACAAGAACAGCATATTTATAGTTGCCTATATATTCCACGAGCTTTTTGAAAGATTTTTTGAAATCCTTAGCTTTTTCTCCCGGCATCATTCCTCCCGGTCCGTGAGGTCCTTTTGGTCTTCCGTTTTCTGCCATAGCCTACACCTCCTCGTCAAGAGCCTCTAAGTCTTTTTTAGACAACTGCGACTCTGCTATCTGCTTATAGATTTCACAATTTTTCATAAGATAAGCATGTTTTCCCATGCCCGCTATCTTTCCGTCATCAAGGACTATAATCTGGTCAGCTCCAAGAATTGTACTTATACGCTGTGCAACTATGATGACAGTACTGTTTTCGGTTTCTTTTGCGAGTTCTTCTCTGAGAGCTCTGTCGGTCTTAAAATCAAGTGCCGAAAAACTGTCATCAAAAATGTATATCTTAGGCTTTTTGGCTATTGCCCTTGCTATTGAAAGTCTCTGTTTCTGACCTCCTGATACATTTGTACCGCCCTGGGCTATTCTGCTCTCATATGTATCTTCCTTTTCCTCTACAAAATCCGCTGACTGTGCAATTCTTACAGCTTCCTTGACCTCATCAAGGCTTGCCTGCTCGTTTCCAAATCTTATATTTGAAGCTATTGTTCCCGAGAAGAGAACTGCTTTTTGCGGAACATAGCCTATCATATCTCTCAGTTCTTTCTGGCTTAAATCTCTTACATCCACTCCGTCTATTGTCACTTTTCCGTCAGTGACATCATAGAACCTCGGGATAAGATTTATAAGTGTAGATTTACCACAGCCCGTACTTCCTATAAATGCCGTTGTCTGACCCGGTCTTGCCTCAAAGCTTATGTTTTCAAGAACATTTTCCTTGGCATTAGGATATGCAAAGGAAACATTGTCAAACTTAACAACGCCTTCGCCGCCAGGATGTTTTACATTTTCCGGGTCATTAATTACAGGCACGGTATTAAGAACTTCATTTATTCTGCCTGCAGCCACACCCGCACGAGGAAGCATAATTGATATCATGGAAATCATAAGAAATGACATGATAATCTGCATTGCATAAGTTATAAATGCCATCATATCTCCAACCTGAAGATTTCCGGCATCAACACCCTTTCCTCCGAACCAGATGATTATTACGGATATTATATTCATAATAAACATCATCAAAGGCATCATACATGACATGACCCTGTTAGTAAAGAGCTGTGTATTCATCAGCTCCTTATTTGATTTTGCAAATCTTTCTTCTTCATGTTTTTCACGGCTGAAAGCCCTTATGACCGGTATTCCCGTGAGTATCTCTCTTGCTACAAGATTGACCTTATCAACCAGTGTCTGCATTTTGTTAAACTTAGGCATAGACGTTAGAAAAAGCACCATGACTACCGTAAGAACCGTTGCAACGCCTACGGCTATAATCCATGTAAGGGATGTATCTGTACCAAGAACCTTAAGAACGCCTCCGACGCCCATAATAGGTGCATACATAACCATCTTAAGCATCATCACCGTAACCATCTGAACCTGCTGTATATCGTTGGTACTTCTCGTTATAAGTGAAGCCGTTGAAAATTTATCCATCTCCGTGTTTGAAAATGATATAACCTTCTCAAACACATTCTTTCTCAATTCCCTTCCTACTTTTGCTGCAGTTCT
The DNA here is from genome assembly GCA_945920185.1 of uncultured Eubacterium sp. GTDB lineage: Bacteria > Bacillota > Clostridia > Lachnospirales > Lachnospiraceae > CAMEJP01. The sequence continues at coordinate 34,006 of CAMEJP010000021.1, forward strand.
TGACGAAAGAAGTCCTACCATTACGGCACACGCCATAGCCACCAACGCAATGGCAAGCATGGCAGCACCTGTCTTTAACATATATGCCGTCTGCATTTTTGTAACATCAGTTCCAAGTGACTTATATTCCTCTATGACAAACTTGATAGCTGCGTTATCGGCAGAATCCTCTCCCATTGAATTTATTCCCTCAACAAGTTTCTTATATATGGCTCGCTTTTGAATACCCGGCATTGACTCAAGACTTTCAATAGTCATAGAGTCTGAATTTTCAATGATATATACTGCTATCATAGGATTTTTGACAGCCTTCTCAAGTTCACTCTTTTCGCTGTCGGTAATATCATTTAATTTGTACCTGTCGTCTTCTAACGTGTAATACTTTTCAAAAATTTCCGATTCCGAACTCGTCATAAACACAGATAATTTGTCATATGAAGCTTTTGAAATCTCATCCATAACCACATCTTCTATTCCATAGCTGGCTATTCCCACATCAACTATGTCGGAAGTGTACTGTGGCAAAGATAATTCGCAGTATGCCTGTATGACAAGCAATGCAAAAATTACAATGACAACCTTCCAATGGTTTTTCAGGTTCTTCACTAAATTTATCATATCTGCCTCCTATATCTTTCCGATTTTAGCGATTTCCATATATTATACTATAATCGCCGGGTTTTTCAATCAGAAAAATATTATTTCACACTATTTACACATATCTGATATGATGTCTTTTATGAGAGGTTGTTTTCTTAAAGGTTCATCTGAAAATGTATATACCGTATCGAGTATTTCGACTGCTTCTTTAAGGGAGCTTTCAGAATTGGCATATACAAATGCCAGAGTATCATTCGTATTTACCTTATCGCCCACCTTTTTGTTCAGTATCACGCCGACAGACAAATCTATTTTGCTTTCCTTAGTTGTTCTTCCGCCTCCAAGTACAAGGCTTACGTCGCCCACCTTTTCGGCATCAATATGTGCCAGATATCCGGAAGCATTTGATTTATACTCACAGACTATGCCGGCTTTGGGAAATCTGTCATAATCATCAATCTCAACGCCGCTTCCGCCCTGAGCTTCAATCCACTCCCTGAATTTTCTGAGTGCGCTGCCATCCATAATCTTGTTTGCAAGGGCATTATATGCCTGTTCGCGATTATCGTACACGCCCGCACCCATAAGTATCTGCGCACCAAGTTCAAAACAAAGTTCACGTAAATCCTCAGGTCCTCTTCCCTTCAGTGTTTCTATCGCCTCTATTACTTCAAGGCTGTTTCCTACGGCAAAGCCCAAGGGTTCGTCCATATCGGATATCACGGCTATTGTCTTTCTTCCTGCTTTGTGTCCTATATCCACCATTGTACGTGCCAGATGTCTTGCATCGTCAATATTTTTCATAAATGCTCCGCTTCCAACCTTGACATCAAGCACTATAACATCCGCTCCGGCGGCAAGCTTCTTGCTCATAATGCTGCTTGCTATAAGCGGTATGCAGTCAACGGTTGCCGTAACATCCCGAAGAGCGTATATTTTCTTGTCTGCCGGTGCAAGATTTCCTGTCTGCCCCGCTATGGCTATTTTCTTTTCATTCACATTTTTTATAAATGTGTCGCTGCTTATGGAAGTTGAAAATCCCTGAAAACTTTCAAGCTTATCTATCGTACCTCCTGTGTGTCCCAG
>CAMEJP010000022.1 GCA_945920185.1 uncultured Eubacterium sp.
AAGAACAGAGATGTATAAATTTCTTCAGTGTGTAGTTTTGAAGGACCTGTAAGGCGTAAGCCTTTGGGAAACTGAATATAGGGGCTTGGTATAGTGGTAGTACAGCAGTCTCCAAAACTGTTAGTGGGAGTTCGATTCTCTCAGCCCCTGCTATCATAAAAATATCCGAACTTATTTGTGGGTTCGGGTATTTTTATTTATGCAGACATATTGGCTGATGTCTGAACGGTTTTGAGAGGTCAAGATGATAGATAATTGAAGCTGCCATAGAGTTCCGGTGCTTTAGTGATATGTTTTTAATAAGTCTCTCATATTTCATTAAATCCTGTCATATATTTTTTGTGTATGCACATTAAGTGTCATAACGTGTCAAATTTGATATATATTTTTTGTGCGTTATAGGATATGATAAATACAAATCTTATTTACTTTGGAATAATTCTGTGATAAAATTTAAATATGATTTTTGACGAAAAATAGCATTTTGTGTCAGGAGAATTATATGAAATCAGTATTGCTAATGATTATTGTGGTGCTGGTGCTTGCACTTATTGTAGCACTTGTCATATATACCATTTTTAATAAAATCAGGGCAGCCGTCAGACCTTATGGACAGATTTTGCAGGCTATAAAAGATGCCGATGATTCTCAGATGAGAACTCCAAAGAGCCTTAGCGGAACTGAACCGGTACACAGGGATAAGCTTAACAAGGATTTTCCGGAGATGAATGTAGATGTAGCCAAAACAATTATTTCTAACTTTCTTTCGGAATATTTTGCGGCACTTTCAGACGGAAATATAGACAGAATAAAGGAAGATTGCAGCAGCCAGCTGTGTGATAAGATTATTGCAAATGCTAAGACAAACAGGATAACATACAGTGATGTCAAGGTACACAGAGTTGTGGTTTCTGATTATAAAAAGAATAATAAGGAAGCTACGATAACATTTCAGGCGGCGGTTCAGTATGTTTCCAGCAGAACAAAAAAGATATCACAGGAAAAATATTTAGTGCTGTATTCTTACTATCTGGACTACGGCGACGAGGGCGAAAATGCCAGTCTTGTATGTCCGTACTGCGGAGCACCTATTGATACAATAGGAATGAAGGTGTGTCCGTATTGCGATAACGCGATAGAGGCTTCTATCGTGAGAACATGGAAAATAACAGACGTCAAGTACAATACTTATGGCTAGTCTGTTATAAATAGCATATGCTATATACAAAAAAGGAGGAACAAAGATGGGATTAATTAAGATGGTAACATCGGCAATTTCAAGTGGCTTCAAGGATCAGGTTGTTGAGGTATTTGAATGTGCAAACATGAGTAATAAGGTTCTTGGTGTTCCGGGAACCAGAGTGTTAAGAAGCGGAACAGTTAACAATCAGACTGACAACGTAATTTCAAACGGTTCTGTATTTAACGTATCTATCAATCAGGCTGCGATTTTGGTTGAAAACGGCAAGGTACATGATTTTGTAATTGCCACAAGTGAGGAAATGACAGGTCAGTACAGATATGATACAAATGTTGAGCCTTCATTGCTTGGCGGCGGTTTCAAGGATTTCCTTCCGACGATAACTAATATGGCATCAAGATTTACTGCCGGCGGACAGTCTAAAAATGTTATGAGACTTTACTACATTAACTGTCAGCCTATAACAGCTATGCCGGTAGGCTTCGGTAAGATGAGCTACAGAGACGGAGAATACAATATTGATGTAGATGTACAGGCACACGGTACATATGAATTTCAGATTGTAGATCCTATTACATTTTATCAAAACTATTTGAAGAGCACGAATTCATCGTTTACTTTGGAGTCTGAGGACGGAACTGCTTTGATTAAGCAGTTGAAGACAGAAATGGCACCTAAGTTCCAGAGAACTCTTGCCACATTGTCTCAGCAGGGTATCAGAGCTGAGCAGGTAGGATACTACTCAGACGATATGACTAAGATTATGAGAGATCTTCTTAAGGATGAGTGGCAGACTGGCAGAGGTATTCTGCTTAAAACGATTGCTCTTGAAGTAAAGATTGACGAAGAGAGCAGCAAGAGAATCAGAGAGATTCAGGATAAGGTTCAGATTGATAAGATATATACAAATGACAGTATGCTCAGAGCTACGGTTGCAAGAGGTATGACTGATGCAGCTAAGATGGCGGCAAGCAATGAAGCCGGAAGTATGAACGGCTTTATGGGCTTTGGTATGGCAAATATGTCCATGGGAAATATGATGGGTCAGTTTGGACTTAATACTCCAAATGGCGGTCAGCAGGTAACTGATCCTTTGGCAAATATGCAGAATAATCCGACAACTGTTGCAAATCTTAACGGGGCATTCCAGCAGGGTCAGGCACCACAGCAGCCGGTTCAGCAGGCACCACAGCAGGAACAGCCGGTTCAGAGTGCAGGAGCACCGGGAGCATGGGTATGTGCATGCGGTACTTCAAACACGGCTAATTTCTGTCAGGAGTGCGGTGCAAAGAAGCCGGAGCCAACAGGATGGACATGTTCATGCGGAAATGTCAACAAAGGAAAATTCTGTACTGAATGTGGAGCAAAGAAGCCGGAGGATGCACCTCTTTACAGATGCGATAAGTGCGGATGGGAGCCGGAAGACCCTAAGAATCCTCCTAAATTCTGCCCACAGTGCGGAGACAAATTTGACGAAAACGATACTAAGTAATATTATCGTATATGCAAAATATAAATGGCAGGCACGTTTTGGTGTCTGCCATATTTTGTCATATTGAAAGTTCTGCAAAATAGAATAGTAAAATCAGTGTTTATCTGTTGAGTTTTATCAATGCTCTCGGAAGAGAGTCTTTTGCATTTTTCCAAGGTTCATTTTCATTTCTGTAATCGAATTTGGCAATGAACCACGATACATCATCATTCACACGCTCCATATTTTCTATGTAAAGTCTGTTGGTGGCTTCTATAAAGGCAGACAGTTTATCACCTCTTAAAACACTTGGAGCGCGCTTTATAAGCTCTTTGTAATGACCTATGCAAAATCCCCTGCAGGTATTATATTTTTCCACAAAGGAAGGGTCGGTATTGTAGAGGTAAAAAATAGTAGCGATATATCTGTCAAAGAAATTGTTGATTCTGTCACACACGAAGCATTTTCTTTGAAGAGCCTCAATATACGTTACAATCTCATTGTCACTACCCTTATTCTTTGAAAACAGAGATGATTTTTGGGGAGCAGAAGCCTTATTTATCATTTTCTTGATTTCATCATTGATTTTGTTCATATGAGTGTTGACCACAAGAGCCATTCCAAGACGGTTTTCTTTCTCGTATACCATCTTTAAGTGGCGGCTGCAAAAGCCCTTTTCATCAGTTTCCATACGCACATCATCCACCATATAGCTTGAATCCATGGTAAAGTCTACTGCGTCAGTTTCCAGCTTGTCGTACATGGCGCACACAGGACATTCGCAAGGCGTATTAAATGCGTCGTTGACAGGTATAGCGTACAATTTTTCCTTCAATAGTAAAATCCACCTTTCATATCAATGGCTTGATAAATTCTGTTGATAACATTATAATATAAACATAAAATAATAGTCAACATGTAATGGAGCAGTGATAATGAAAGAATTGTCGATTGATTTGAATGCAAACGAAGGCATATCTTTATATGAGCAGATATATACCTATATCAAACGGGAAATCCATTCACAAAACTTAAAAAAAGGAGATAAACTTCCTTCAACAAGAGGACTTGCAAAGCATCTTTCGGTAAGCCGCAGTACGGTTATTATGGCTTATGACCAGCTTGTGTCAGAAGGTTATATATACGGTAAATTAAACAGCGGATATTATGTCAGCGATGTGAACGAGCTTTTTAACATCACGATAAATAAACCTGTATCCGTAATTGAGCCTAAAAAAAGTGACAGATATCAATACGATTTTTCGCCCGGAGGCGTAAATCTTTCGGAATTTCCGGTAAATATCTGGAGAAGGCTTACGAAAAATGTTCTTAATGATGACAACAGAGAACTTTTTAACAGCGGTGACGGAAAAGGTGATTATGAATTCAGGGAAAGCATTGCAGGTTATCTTCACCATTCCAGAGGAGTAAAATGTCTTCCAGAGCAGATAATCATAGGAGCGGGAAATGACTATCTGCTTCCGATTATCATTCAGCTTCTTGGCGCCAAAAGCATTTATGCCATGGAAGAATGTTCATATATAAAAGCGTCAAAGATTATAAGGTCACTTGAAAAGAAAGTGTGCGAAATACCTATGGATAAAGAGGGGATGAGTGTTGAAAGTCTTGCAAAAACTCCTGCAAATATAGCTTATGTTATGCCGTCGCATCAGTTCCCGACAGGCATTGTAATGCCGGTAAAGAGGCGAAATGAGCTTTTAAGATGGGCAAGTGAAAGGGATGACAGATACATTATTGAAGATGATTATGACAGTGAATTCAGATATCGCGGAAAACCGATTCCGTCACTTCAAGGACAGGATACGGCAGATAAGGTTATATATATAGGAACTTTTTCAAAGGCGATAGCTCCGGCAATAAGAATGAGTTACGCTGTGCTGCCACAAAGTCTTTTAAAGGCGTATGACGGAATGATAGGTTTTTATTCATGTTCCGTGTCAAGGATTGACCAGAGGATAGTAAATGCCTTTATCAGTGAAGGGCATTATGAAAGACATCTGAACAGAATGAGAGCAGCATATAAGGCAAAGCATGACCTTATAATCGAACTTTTAAAACCGTTTTTGGCAAAATTTGAATTGTCGGGAGATTACTCGGGAACACATATTTTGCTGACTTCAAAAGAAAAAATTGAAGACAGGGAATTAGTAAAAATTGCTCTTGCGTCAGGCGTAAGAGTATATCCTTTGTCAGATTTTATGCTTGAACCCAAAGGAAAATGTTATACTGTCATTATAGGCTATGCTTCCATAGAAGCAGATATGATAGAAGCAGGAATAGAACTGCTTTCAAAGAGCTGGCTTAAATAGAATAAAGACTGTATGAAAAGAGTCTGTACGGTAAAAGAAAAATGCTGCCTCACATATGTGCGGCAGCATTAAGTGTCTGTTATTCGGTTACGGCATCCTTGATGTCTTCGTAAGCGTCTGACAAAGTATCCTTAATGTCAGATGCGGCATCAGAAGCAGCTTTTGCTACATCTTCAACTTTTTCTTCTACATCAGAAGCTGCTTCAGATAAAGAGTTGGCTTTCAGTGAAACATATTCGCTTACGCTGTTTGCCTCGTCCTCGTCTTCAAAATCATTTTCTTCAAAATCATCTAATTCGTCATCAAAATCTTCTGTCTTCTCTTTATACTTTGTGTAAGCAACCATACCGGCTGCAACAGCAGCACCTGCAATCGCAAGACCTGCCAATACTTTTCCGAAACTTTTTGCCATTATAAATCTCCTTTCAAAATATTGCATTATTTATTGTACTACTTTTGCAGTGAAAATAAAAGTACATTTTTGAAAAAAGATTTAAAATTTTTGTACTGTAGCATTTTTCCTTTACCTAACGGAGATTAAATGATAAAATGAAAATCGTAAGAAGGTGATGTTTTTGGATATTAACGAATATGTAAAAAAATTAGATGAGCTGTTTGCCACAGGCAGGGTAAATGAAGTGGAAGAGTATCTTCTTAACGGCATCAGGGATGGAAAAAGCAGAGGAGATACCTCACTTTTACTTTTGGCACATAATGAACTTGTGGGATATTACAGAAGCGTCGGAAAATTTGACGAGGCACTTTCGCATGCTGACTGCGCCTTAAAAATACTTAAGGACAACGGACTGTACGGAACACTGCATTATGCAACGACGCTTCTTAACACGGCAACAGCCATGCGCGGAAAGAAAATGTATGAGGACAGCTTAAGGCTTTATCAGGAAGCTCTTGATATATTTGAAAATCAACTGGACGAAAATGATTACAGAATAGCCGGACTCTATAATAATATGAGTATCGTCCATGAAAATATGGGTGAACTGCAAAAGGCTAAGGATTGCCTGTTAAGGGCGATTGATATTATAAGAAAAAATCCCGAAGCCTTTGTTGAGCTTGCCACATCCTATGTAAATCTTGCCCAGATAGAATTTTCTCTTGGTGAGGATGAAAAAGCACAACAGGATACGGACACGGCACTTGGCATATTTGAAGACCATAATGCAACTAAGGACATGCACTACAGTGCGGCACTTGCGACAGCAGCGTTATCATGCTACAGAAAAAAAGATTATGATAGCAGTATAAGATACTATGAGGCAGCACTTGATACTTTGGAGAGTGTTGTAGGAAAAAATGATTATTATTATGTGCTTCTTGACAATCTTGAAGAAGTAAAGAATGCCAAAAGGAGGTCCGAGACTTGAAGGGAATAGAACTTTCATCACTTTATTATGCAACTTACGGCAAAAATATGATTAGGGAAAAATTCCCGGATTATGAAAAACGTATAGCAGTAGGGCTCGTAGGACAAGGCTCGGAGTGCTTTATGTATGATGACATTTTATCCACGGATCACGATTTCGGTCCGGGCTTTTGCATGTGGCTTACAGACGAGGATTATGCTGCAATCGGTGAAGAATTGTCAGATATGTATGATACGCTTCCAAAGGAATTTTTAGGATTTAAGCGTATGGAAACAAAGAGGGCAGGGGCAAGGGTAGGAGTATTTCGTATAGGAGACTTTTACGAAAACTTCATAGGAAGCCCGGATGTTCCTACAACAAATACACAGTGGCTCAGAATACCGGAAAGACTTCTTGCTACGGCTACCAACGGCAAGGTATTTCGGGATGATTTGGGAGAATTCAGCAGAATAAGAAATGCTCTGCTTAAATTTTATCCGGAGGATGTAAGAATTAAAAAAATAGCGGCGAGAGCAGCAATTATGGCTCAGTCAGGTCAGTATAATTACAGCAGATGTATGAAAAGAGAAGATGATGTGGCGGCAAGCCTTGCCCTGAGCGAGTTCGTATCTTCCACTATGTCCATGATTTATCTTTTGAACAAACGTTATGCTCCGTATTACAAATGGCTTCACAGAGGTTTAAGCGAGCTTCCCAAGCTATCAGAAGCAGGCGGTATGTTAAAGGAACTTGTGGATATGCCTTCTCAAAGTGCAAATTGGAAAAATCTTGATGAGATAACATTTCTATATGGAGTAAATTTTAAGGATTCCAAAGTGGAAATGATAGAGAAAATATGTTCAATGGTACTTAAGGAACTTGTAAATCAGGGACTTGCAAATGACGGAGACGCGTTTTTGGAATTGCATGTAGATGAAATAATAGAAAAAATATCAGATATGAAGCTTAGAATAATGCATGTTATGGATGCGTAGATTTTATGCGGGCATTTGGAATTGTGCGACCGCGGAAATGTGAGGTAATTATGATTATAGATGAAATAATAGAACTGGAATGGAATCAGTTTGACAAAGTTAATAATGAAGGAGGACGCGCTGACTGTCAGGATGATTTTGCCACGTTTAACATAATGAGAAGAAGTCAGTTTATGGTCTTTACTGATGAACTCTTGGAAAGTTACAAAGATGATTTGATTACGGCAAATGAGACACATCAGAATCTTATAGAACAGAAATATGCAAGAATGATGGCATCTACGGCACCGCAGCAGTATAGTGAGATAGAGCCGTATCTGCCCGTAAAATCTGATGAACAGAGAGAGCATATTGAAAATATCATAAGCATTCAGATACCTATGATGGAGGAATTTGCACGAATGTACCCAAAGATGGCAGGAAATGCAAGAAGTATTCATACATACGAGGACAGTGCATATAATACTTCGTATGAAACTTACCTGAGAGGAGAACTGTTGAGCTATTCGCTTAGATCGGTGCTGTTATATGAACAGATGATACGTAAAATGAAAGAACAGGGAGAAAATATAGCCAAGCTGATTATGACCAATACGGCGTTGCTTTACGGCTATGACAGTCTTGAACACGCGGAGGCTAGCTTAGAATGAAGGTAGAAGCCAAAGATAACAATGTATATATACTTGAGGCAGAGGATTTTGTGGTTTCTCAGACATTAGAATGCGGACAATGTTTTCATTTTAAAAAGCTTTCGGAAAATGATTACGTTTTAGTGCATCTTAATAAACTGCTTCACATAAAAGAAGAGGATGGCGTTATCATTCTGTTTGACACAAGTCCTGAAGAATACGAGGACATTTGGAAGAAGTATTTTGACCTTGACAATGATTACGGAAAAATAAAAGAGCATCTGCTTAATATGGACGATAAGTTAAAGACGGCTATGGATGAAATGTATGGCGTAAGAATACTCAATCAGGATTTTTTTGAGACACTTATATCCTTCATTATTTCTCAAAATAAGCAGATACCCCATATAAAGCAGATAGTAGCAGTATTGTCTGAAAAGTACGGCAGATATATCGGAGAAATACAGGGAGAGCAATTTTTTTCCTTTCCTACACCAAAAGAGCTTGAAAAGGTAAGCCTTGACGAGCTTTACGCCTGCAAGACGGGATTTCGTGCACCATACATATATGATGCCGTTCACAAAGTATGTGACGGAGAAATTTCAGGAACAGAGCTTATGGCTATGGATGATGTACAATGCCATGACAGTCTTGTAAGCATTAAGGGCGTGGGAGATAAAGTGGCAAACTGTGTAATGCTTTTTTCATTAGGCAAGCGCAGCTCATTTCCTGTGGATGTATGGATAAAGAGAATTGTAGAAAACATGTATTTTGAAAGAGAAGCCAAAAAAGAAGAAATAAGTGCCTTTGCCAAAGAACATTTCGGAGAGTATGGAGGATATGCACAGCAGTATCTTTTTTACTATGGCAGAGAAAATAAATTGGGAAAAATAACAAAACAATAGAAAATCAAAGAAAAACGAAGAAAAAGTTAGAGAAAGCGGCGAAATTTCAAAATTTAGCCTCAAAGAAAGGCTTGCAAGAAAGCAAAAAAGTGAATAATATTAGTCTATGATTTAGCACTCGAATTAAGTGAGTGCTAACAAGAAAAGAAGGAGGCAATTCGATATGAAATTAGTACCATTAGGAGACAGAGTAGTATTAAAGCAGTTAGTTGCAGAAGAGACAACAAAGTCAGGTATAGTTTTACCGGGTCAGGCAAAGGAAAAACCACAGCAGGCTGAAGTAGTGGCAGTAGGACCTGGCGGAGTGGTTGACGGCAAGGAAGTTACAATGCAGGTTAAAGTCGGCGATAAGGTTATATATTCAAAGTATTCAGGAACAGAAGTTAAGATTGACGATGAAGAGCTTATCGTAGTAAAGCAGAATGACATTTTGGCAATTATTGAATAATCAGGAGGCGCAGCAATTATGGCAAAAGAGATTAAATACGGTGCAGAGGCAAGACAGGCACTTGAGGCAGGCGTAAATAAGCTTGCAGATACAGTAAGAGTAACACTCGGACCAAAAGGAAGAAATGTAGTTCTTGACAAATCATTCGGTACACCGCTTATCACAAATGATGGTGTGACAATAGCTAAGGAAATCGAACTTGAAGACGCTTTTGAGAATATGGGCGCTCAGCTTGTAAAGGAAGTAGCTACAAAGACAAATGACGTGGCAGGTGACGGTACCACAACAGCTACCGTTCTTGCACAGGCTATGGTAAACGAAGGTATGAAGAACCTTGCAGCAGGTGCTAACCCAATCATTCTCAGAAAGGGTATGAAGAAGGCAACAGACTGTGCAGTAGAGGCTATCAGAAATATGTCAAGCACAGTTACGGGAAAAGAGCAGATTGCAAAGGTTGCAGCTATTTCAGCAGGAGATGCTGAGGTAGGAAATATGGTAGCTGACGCTATGGAAAAGGTATCCAAGGACGGCGTTATCACCATTGAAGAATCTAAGACAATGCATACAGAGCTTGACCTTGTAGAAGGTATGCAGTTTGACAGAGGATACATTTCAGCATATATGGCAACTGATATGGATAAGATGGAGGCAAATCTTGACAATCCATACATCCTGATTACAGACAAGAAGATTTCAAATATTCAGGAAATCCTTCCGATTCTTGAGCAGATTGTACAGTCAGGTTCAAAACTTCTTATCATAGCAGAGGATATTGAAGGCGAGGCTCTTACAACTCTTATTGTGAATAAACTCAGAGGAACATTTACCGTAGTAGGTGTTAAGGCTCCAGGATATGGCGACAGAAGAAAAGAAATGTTAAAGGATATTGCCATCCTTACAGGCGGTCAGGTAATTTCAGAGGAACTTGGTCTTGACCTTAAGGAGACAACTATTGACCAGTTAGGACGCGCTAAGTCAGTTAAGGTTCAGAAAGAGAATACTATTATTGTTGACGGCGAAGGCGACAAGGCTGATATAGAAGCAAGAGTTTCACAGATCAAGAAGCAGATTGCCGAGACAACATCAGAGTTTGATAAGGAAAAGCTTCAGGAAAGACTTGCAAAGCTTGCAGGCGGCGTAGCAGTTATCAGAGTCGGCGCAGCTACAGAGACAGAAATGAAGGAAAGCAAGTTAAGAATGGAAGACGCTCTCAATGCTACACGTGCAGCAGTTGAGGAAGGTGTTATCCAGGGCGGCGGTTCTGCATATATCAGAGCAAGCAAGGAAGTTGCAAAACTTGCAGCTACACTTGAGGGCGATGAGAAGACAGGCGCCAATATTATTCTTAAGGCACTTGAAGCTCCATTGTTCCATATAGCAGCAAATGCCGGACTTGAAGGCGCAGTAATCATTAATAAAGTAAGAGAAGCTGAGGACGGCGTGGGCTTTGATGCATACAACGAAGAGTATGTAGATATGCTTTCAGCAGGTATTCTTGATCCTGCAAAGGTAACAAGAAGCGCACTCCAAAATGCTACAAGCGTTGCTTCTACACTCCTTACAACAGAGTCAGTAGTTGCCGCAATAAAAGAAGACGCACCAGCGATGCCGGCAGGCGGCGGAATGGGAATGATGTAAGCCCTCAAAGCTGAAAAGCAGCTTTAAAGACTTACAATATAAAATATATTACTTCAATGGGCTGTTTTTTGGCAGCCCATTGTTTGCGTGAAAGTCAGAGAGAGTAGTGTAAAAAATTACACTGATGCTCCGGAATGGAGATTTTTATGAAATCTTATGAGATAGATATGTGTAACGGTTCACTGTGGAAAAAGATGATGTCCTTCAGCGTGCCGCTTATGTTTTCAAATATTCTTCAGGTAATATTCAATATGTCGGATGTTGCCGTAGTGGGACGTTTTGCAGGAGCAAGTGCGCTCGGTGCGGTGGGTTCTACCACCATCCTGATAACGCTTTTTACAGGAATACTTATAGGCATGTCAGGTGGAGTCAATGCCATAGTGGCACTTTATCTTGGGGCTAAGAATGAAAAAGCTGTAAAGCAGTCGGTGCATACGGGAATATTTGTATGTCTTTTCTTCGGACTGCTAATCACTATTCTTGGTATTACTTTTGCCAGGCCTATATTAAAACTGATGGACACAAAGGAAATATTATTATCCCAGGCGGTACAATATTTTCAGATTTATCTGATAGGAATACCGTTTTTGGCGTTGTACAATTTTGGAAATGCAGTACTCAGTGCAGCCGGAGATACAAAAAGACCGTTGTATTATTTGTCCTTTGCTGGTATTATAAATATAGTGCTTAATCTGGTGTTTGTAATAGTATTAAGGCTTGATGTCATAGGCGTTGGTCTTGCAAGCGTCATAGCACAGATAATATCGGCAATGCTCATAATTGTAAGGCTTTTCAGAACGGATGCCGCATTTGGCGTACGCATAAAGGAACTAAAGATATCTAGGGTCAGGATGGTTCAGATATTAAAGATTGGTGTTCCATCGGCGTTGCAGAACTCTATTTTTGCAGTGGCAAACATATTTGTTCAACGCAGTGTCAATTCATTTGACCATATTGTGGTAGAGGGCAATTCCGCCGCGGCAAATGCGGATGCGCTTATATATGATATGATGGCGGCTGTATATATGGCAGGAACCAGTTTCATAGCACAGAACAGAGGCGCAGGCAAAAAGAACAGAATTTTGAAAAGTTATATAATATGTGTTATCTACTCGTTTGGAGTAGGACTTATTCTGGGAGTCGGATTATACATATTCAGATATCAGTTCTTATCGCTGTTTACTACGGAAAGTGAAGTGGTGGATACCGGTATAAAAAGACTTGGCATAATGGCATTCTCATATTGCATCTCGGCTTTTATGGACGGAAGCATTGCTGCGCTTCGGGGTCTTGGAAGAAGCATAGGTCCTACTGTTGTTGTCATATTGGGTTCATGTGTTTTCAGTATTGTATGGATATGTACGGTGTTTGCACATTTCAGAACGATTGAATCACTTTACCTTTTGTATTCTGTTTCATGGACGATTACGGGTATTGCCGAGAGTCTTTATTTTATATGCGTATACCGCAGGCTGAAATGTATGCCGGGAGATTAAACAATGATTATTGTGGGTAATCTGATATTTATAAAACGTCACTGATGACACTTTGGAACGGAGAAAATATGGAACTTACAATTACAAGAAATGAAGCATTGGAACTTTTGAAAAAGTATAATAAAGAGCCTTTCCACATTTTGCATGCTCTTACCGTGGAAGGAGTTATGAGATATTTTGCAAAAGAAACAGGAAATGAAGCGGACGAGGAGTATTGGGGAACCACAGGACTTCTTCATGATATTGATTTTGAATTATACCCTGAGGAGCATTGTGTAAAAGCACCGGAGCTTTTGAGAGAAGCAGGTGTATCTGAAGATATGATATATTCTATATGCAGCCATGGATATGAACTTTGCTGTGACGTAGAACCGAAACATCTTATGGAAAAAATATTGTTTGCCTGCGATGAACTTACGGGACTTATAGGCGCTGCGGCAAGAATGCGTCCTTCAAAGAGCGTTATGGATATGGAACTTTCAAGTTTAAAGAAAAAGTACAAGGACAAGAAATTCGCGGCAGGATGTTCACGTGATGTTATAGCTAAGGGAGCACAAAGGCTTGGTTGGGAATTGGATACGCTGCTTGAAAAGACCATTATGGCTATGCGTTCCTGTGAGGAAAGCGTAAACAGGGAAATGCAGCAGTATGGTCAGAATTGATTTTGTGACATAGAACGGAGAAGTGTATGGAATACAAAGGTATCACGAAAAAGGAACAGGGAAAATTTATCACAAGGTATGATGTGGAATATCAGACTGTCGATGACAAGACAAAAATATATGAGATGATTAGCAGAAACCCCAATATAAGTACGCTTGATGAGCTTCACGGGAAAGAGGCGGATGCAGTTGTCATAATAGTTACCGATGAAAATAATGAAAGGCTTCTTGTTGACAAGGAATTTCGTCTTGCTGTCGGCGATTGGGTATACAATTTCCCGGCGGGGCTGATTGACGAGGGAGAAACTCCGGTTGAAAGCGCCATAAGAGAACTTCGGGAGGAGACAGGACTTGAACTTTTTGAGGTTGATACGGTGCTGGGAACAAGTTACAGCGCAGTAGGTTTCAGCAACGAAACAAATATGTGTGTGGTAGGAAAGGCAAGAGGTACATTTGCACCAAGTACATCTACCGTTGAGGAGATAATTCCCGGATGGTACACAAAGGAAGAATTAAGAGAACTTCTTAAAACCGAAAAATTTGCTGCAAGGAGTCAGGCGTACTGCTATATGTGGAGCAAGTCGTAAATTTGTTTCAGGACTGAAGGCAGGCTGTGCAATACAATAAAACGGCAGACAAAATTTAACAAAAACAAAGCTGTGTATTGTTTGCATATTTTCAAATTTTGTGATACAATTATTCAAGTATTTTTGAAAAGGAGAACCTTAGTCATGAATGAACTAATTGAACAGATTATTGTGAGAAAATCACCCAAAAGCGAAGTGCCGATAAAGGCGGGAATGGTACTGCTTTGTGTGATTTTCTTTTTATTGTTTTTTATAACTGCAAGTTCGTTTATGCTGATTGTGATGGCACTTGTGGTAGTGGGGGCCGTATTCGTTTTCAGAAGTTTTAATCTTGAATATGAGTATTCATGGTTTAACAATGAACTGCAGATAGACAAGATAATATCGAAGTCCAGCAGAAGAAAAGGCCCTACATTTGATTTTAGCAGAATGGAGGTTATGGCACCTCTCGGAAGTTCAGAACTTCTTCGTATGGAGAATGGCAATTACAGGAAAATGAATTACACCTCAAACGACCCCGAAGCACTGGTGTATTCTGCATATGTATTCTGCAACGGTGAACTTGTCAACCTCCTGTTTGAACCAAACAGTGAGATGGTAAACTCTATAAGAACGCTTAACTCACGAAAAGTATTTGACTAAAAAATATATGTTGACTTTTCAAATTTAATGTTATATAATGCTTCAAATACAACAAATAACTAAAGAAAGTGAGGAAAATGAAATGGGTAAGATTATAGGCGATGGAATTACATTTGATGATGTATTGCTAGTTCCTTCTTATTCCGAAATAACACCTAATATGGTGGATTTGTCAACATATCTGACAAAGAAAATCAAGCTTAATATTCCTATGATGAGTGCCGGCATGGATACGGTTACTGAGCACAGAATGGCTATTGCCATGGCGCGTCAGGGTGGTATCGGTATCATTCATAAGAATATGTCAATTGAGCAGCAGGCAGAAGAAGTAGATAAGGTAAAACGTTCAGAGAACGGCGTTATAACCGACCCATTTTATTTGTCACCTGAACATACATTACAGGATGCCAACAACCTTATGGCAAAATTCAGAATTTCAGGCGTTCCTATAACAGAGAACGGCAAGCTGGTTGGTATTATTACAAACAGAGATTTGAAGTTTGAGAAGGATTTTTCAAAGAAGATAAGCGAGTGCATGACAAGCGAAAATCTTGTCACGGCTAAGGTTGGCGTCACATTGGAAGAAGCAAAGGAAATTCTTGCAAAGTCAAGAAAAGAAAAGCTTCCTATAGTAGATGATAACTACAATCTTAAGGGACTTATTACAATCAAGGATATTGAAAAGCAGATTAAGTATCCTCTTTCAGCAAAGGACGAGCAGGGAAGACTTCTCTGTGGCGCTGCCGTAGGTATTACGGCAAATGTTATGGACAGAGTAAGGGCTCTCGTTGACGCTAAGGTAGATGTTATCGTAATTGATTCGGCACACGGTCATTCAAAGAACATTATAAATACATTAAAGCAAATTAAGGCAGAATTTCCTGACCTTCAGGTAATCGCAGGAAATATAGCTACCGGCGAGGCAGCAAAGGCTCTTATCGATGCCGGGGTTGACTGCGTAAAGGTAGGTATCGGTCCGGGTTCTATCTGTACCACAAGAATTGTTGCCGGTATCGGCGTTCCTCAGATTACGGCTATTATGGATGTATATGAGGTGACCAAGCAGTACGGTATACCTCTTATCGCAGACGGAGGAATCAAATTCTCAGGAGATATGACAAAGGCTATTGCCGCAGGTGCTAATGTATGTATGATGGGTAGCATATTCGCAGGCTGTGATGAAAGTCCCGGAACATTTGAACTTTATCAGGGCAGAAAATATAAAGTGTACAGAGGTATGGGTTCTATCGCAGCTATGGAGAACGGCAGCAAGGACAGATATTTCCAGACAGATGCCAAGAAGCTTGTTCCGGAAGGTGTTGAAGGACGTGTGGCTTACAAGGGAACTGTTGAAGATACAGTATTCCAGCTTATAGGCGGTATCAGGTCAGGTATGGGTTATTGCGGTACAGCTACCATCGAGGAGCTTAAGCAGAACGGAAGATTTGTTAAGATTTCTGCAGCTTCCCTTAAGGAGAGCCATCCACATGACATCCACATCACAAAGGAAGCACCTAATTACAGTATTGACCAGTAATATAAAAAGAGAGAATGACTGTCGCCCGTCATTCTCTCAAATTTTTTCATGTATGGAGGCAATGGAGTTACTTTCCGTTCGCCTCCTTTTTCAAATTTTTTTCTAGATTTGTAAATACAAAATTATATTCCGAATACTCGTGATACATATCCTTTGTTACTTTTTCGCCCGCATCAGTATTTTCAAGGACAAGATTATTTACAAACATCGAATGTCTGATTGTGTAGTCACACTTGAAATCAGTGTTGGCTGAATACATCTGAGATTTATTATCATAATAATCAATTCGATAATGGATATCAAAATTATCAATGTATCCGCATTCTAAAAAATATGATGACAAATAAGTATTAAGTAAAACACATTTATCAAGTAGAATATTTGAATCTGCTTTCAGTGACATATTGAAGTTACGTATAATAACGTGAACTTCGTTGTTAAAAGGGTAAGTTTTGCTGGTAAAAGAAATATTCTCTAATTCAAACAATTCCTCTATAAAGTCAATAACGGCATTGTTTGAAACTTTACAAAGACGGACCAAAATAGAGCCGACAAAACGCTTTTTGTTTTGTATCCCTTTCAATTTTGTGAAGAAAGCTATTCCGGATGCTGAATCAAAAAAATCAACGATTCCTTCATCGTTCCCATTGGATTTATGGGTCTTGCTCTTTGCACGAATTTCATAATGGTTTTGTACTTTAATAATCTCAAATGCAATATTATTTGCATTAAAGCAAGGAAATTTATTTGCCTTTTCATCGTTCGTTAGCATATGACAGCAGACAAGATTATAATCGGCTGTACTACCGCCCTTGCTTTGTGGCAGAATGTGATCAACATTCCATCCGAATTCGCTGTTGCGATCGTTGTATGCACCTTTCGCAATAATTCGGCCGGCAAAGTCTTTTACCTTTATTTCTTTACCGAAAGACTTATTCCAAAGACGCATTGCTGTTTCTTTGTTTAAGTACATAAGTTGTTTATTGTTCTTTCCCATGTTCTCTTGGAAAGAAATTCGTTGCCTCCCTATAATGAATTCAATTCCATAAAAGCATGTAACTGACCATAGGGCGACCTATTGCTATAAGCCTCAAAGGGCAATCCTCATAATAGCATTACAGAAGATTAGCCAGTTAATTTTCAATATTACACATTGAAAAGGTTCAGTTTTATGAAATACGAATATATTATACATAAAAAATATTGGATAGTCAATCTATGTAATAATAACATCCAGTATAACAGGCTTTACTGCGGGCATTGATTTAAAAGCCGGAAAAAAAATCAAAATGTAGTGGAAAAAACAAGCAAAATATGTTAAAATTATACCAAAACATATATGTAGAAGGGACGGGATTTGTTTGTTTAGTAAAATATATGGAAAGTTTCTTGTTGACAGCAAGTACATAACAGAGGAGCAGCTTGCAAGTGTCAATGAAAAGGTATCGTCTGTGCGCGTTAAGCTGGGACTGATAGCTGTGGCAGAGGATATGATGACGGAAGCTCAGGCAAACAATGTCAACAGAATTCAGGCAATGCAGGACAAGCGTTTCGGAGATATTGCCGTGGAGAAGGGATATCTGACGGAAGAGCAGGTAGGTCAGCTTTTGGCAAAACAGGGCAACAGTTATATGCAGTTTATACAGACGCTTGTTGATATGGGCATTATGACTCTTGAAGATGTCAATAATCATCTCAATGAGTTCAAGGAAAAGAAAGGCTATACAGATCTTGATATGGATTTGTTAAAGTCAGGAGATGTGAACAATGAGATCCTTGTACTGGCTAATTCCGGCAATGACTATGTAAGCAGGCATCTCGGTCTGGCAGCAAGAAATGTTATAAGATTTATATCATCAGATGCAGTTATAACAGGTGTAAAAAAGGTTGACAGTATAGAGGCAGAACATTTCGGATACCAGACAATGGAAGGCAATTTTAAAGCTATGCTTGGTTTTGGCTTTGATGACAGTGCCATAGCTTTAGTGGCTAACAGATTTGCAGACGAGAATTACACGGCGGCAGATGAGGATTCTTATGATGCGGTATGTGAATTTACAAATTGTATCAATGGATTATTTGCTTCTGAACTCAGCGAAAATGACGTTGATATAGATATGCTTCCGCCTATGTATAAGGATGGTGCAAAGGTGACTGCGGATAATATGTATGTTATGGAAATGTGCATTGAAGGCATTAAGGTTAATGCAGTATCCGTTGTTGATTCAGAAATAAGTATTGCTTAGTGGCAGTCGGAAGGATGGTTTTGTAAATGGCAAATATATTAATAGTTGATGATTCAAAGACATCAAGGAAAATACTTAGAGGCGCTTTAGAGGAGGCCGGTTACACAGTAGTCGGTGAAGCAGCCGATGGCAATCAGGGTGTTGATATGTACAAGGAATTAAAACCGGATGTAGTTACTATGGACATTACTATGCCAAATAAAGACGGAATAGAAGCACTGGGAGAGATTATGAATTATGACTCTCAGGCTAAAGTTGTTATGGTTACGGCAGCAGGACAAAAGACTAAGATGATAGAGGCTATAAAAGCAGGTGCGGCTGATTTTATACAAAAGCCTTTTGAGCCTGAAACCATAATCTCAACTATCAAAAAGGTGGTAGGATAGTGTCTTCCCGTAATATTAAGATGATTGTAGAATATGACGGAGGAAGGTATGACGGCTGGACAAGACTCGGAAAAGGAGAGTCGGAAAATACTGTCTCAAATAAGCTTGTTGAAGTTCTTAAAAAAATGACTGATGAAGATATTGAGCTGTTTGCCGCCCTGCGCACGGAGAAGGGCGTACATGCACACTGTCAGGTGGTCAATTTCAAGACAAATGTTTCAATGAAGTGTTATGAGATAAGAAATTATCTCAACCGTTATCTGCCACGGGATATAGCAGTCACCTATGTATGTGAAGTTCCTGAACGTTTTCACAGTACACTTAATGCGAAGTCAAGAACTTATATGTACCGCGTTGATACACGCGAGGTAGCAAATGTATTTGACAGAAAGTATACTTACTATTCCTTTGACAAGCCGGATGTAAAGGCTATGAAGGAAGCAGCAGAGCATATTGTCGGAACGTATGATTTCAAACATTTGTCTACTGCAAAAAAGAACAAGTCAACCGTAAGGACTGTCAAAAGTATAGATATATATGATGATGGTGAAGAACTGACTATATCCATAAAAGCTGATGATTTTCTTCATAATATGGCAAGAATAATAATAGACATTTTGCTTAAGGCGGGTTCCGGTGAACTGACACCTGAAGCTGTGGGCTTGATTGTTGGGGGCAAGGACCATTCATATGAACCGGTTCCTGCACAGGCTCAAGGTCTTTTCTTGGAAAATGTGGAATATTAATGTATATTAAAGGCGCAGTCATACAATATGATAAGTGCCTTTTTTATTGTAAATCATGAAACGGATAATAAGCGGATATTCATATATCCTGAGTAACCGAATATAGTACTTGCAAAATATGGCTAGATGTGATAATATCAAAAATGTGATATGTAGTTTTTGAAACTACATGTTAAAAAAGAACGGAGATTTCTATGGTAAATATATTGCTTTGTGGAAACAAACGGGTATTTGACGGCGCTCTTACACAGCTCATTTCCATGACTAACAGGACATCAGAAAGCATTAACTGTTATATAATGACTATGGATTTGACAAGACTGAAGAAGGAGTACGAAAGTATCACTGAAGAACAGGTACACTTTTTAGAGAAGGTCATTACAAAAAAGAACAGCGAAAACAAAGTGACAAGGCTTGATGTGACACAACTGTATGAGAAGGAGTTTGGAGGCTGTGCAAATGAAACGGCATATTGTACGCCATATACTCTTTTGAGGCTTCTTGCAGATATGGTAGAGGATATTCCTGATAAGCTTCTTTATCTTGATATTGACATTATGATTGCGGGAGATATCAATCAGCTTTACAATATAGATGTGTCAGAATATGAATATGCTGCAGTGAAGGAAAAATACGGCTGCTGGCTCATAAGACCTGATTACATTAATGCAGGCATGCTCCTTCTGAATATGAAGCGTATAAAGGAAACAGGGTTGCTGTCTAAGGCAAGACAGCTTATAAAGACTAAAAAGATGCTCTTTGCAGACCAGGACGCTATATTTCATTCAACTACCAAGAAACTGATTATTCCGAGAATTTACAATGAACAGTCAAAGTTTGACAGACGCGGAACAATAGTGTGTCATTTTTGCAAACGTCTTATGTTTCTGCCTTATCCTCACACTGAAAATTATAAGCAGTGGCAGATTGACGAGATACACAAATATCTTAAATGTCACTATTTTGACAGTGATTTGGAGGAGTATCTTGAGGTCAAGAATACCATAGATTTTGAGATGTAGAAAGGTGATTACAATGAAAATTAACAAAGAGATACCTATTTTTTTTGCGGTAGATGACGGATACATACCATTTCTTGCGGTGGCACTCAGGTCTCTTATAGACAATTCTTCAAAAGATAACTCTTATCTTATAAAAGTTCTTCATACCAATATAAATGAGGATAACAAAAAGAGCATATTAAAGTATGAGCAGGATAATGTGGATATTGAGTTTGTAGACCTGAATTATTATGTTGCCAAGATAAAGGATAAGCTTTATACAAGAGATTATTATTCAAAGACTACATATTTCAGGCTCTTTATTCCTAATCTTTACCCACAGTATGACAAGGTATTGTATCTTGACAGTGATATAGTTATATTGGACGATATTGCCAAACTCTACAATATTGATTTGGGAGATAATCTTGTAGGAGGTGCTCCTGATGATGTTATTCAGAAAATAAAGGTATTCAGTGAGTATGCCGAGATTGTTGTCGGCGTGAAGGATTACAGAAAATATTTCAATGCAGGCGTGCTTCTTATGAACCTGGATGCGATGCGAAAGTTCAAGTTTCAGGAGAAATTTTTGTATCTTCTTGATAAGATGACATTTGCCGTGGCTCAGGATCAGGACTATCTGAATCTGATGTGTAAGGGAAGAGTTAAGATTTTTGACAGAACATGGAACAGAATGCCTATGGAGGATAAGCACATAAAGACATCAGATGTTAAGCTTATTCATTATAATCTTGCGTATAAGCCATGGCATTTTGAGGATATATTATATAAAGAGTTCTTCTGGGAATATGCTAAGAAGACGGAATTCTTTGATTTGATTCAGAGTATTAAGGAGAATTATTCAGAAGAAGACCGTTTGAAAGACATAGAAAAGGATAAAAAACTCAGAAGGCTTGCAAAGAAAGAAATCGAATGTATTGGCGATGACAGGTAAATGTTGCTGACCGTCAATATTAGCAAATTGAAAAGCAATTCGCAAGTATTGACGGTTTGTCTGTTAAAAAATACAGGGAATGGAGACCAGCTATGAGAATCAGGAAGAATAAAAGCATTGTTGAAAAAGCTCCCGACAGGCTTGCGGTTTTAGAGCGTATCAAAGAACTTGAACTGTTAGGAAGATTTGACGTTGATGCAGAAAATGATCCGCCTACTATCGAGCTTTTGCCTAATATGGTAGATTATCTTAACGAGAAGCCTCTCAGTAAGATAAAGACTAAGGTCGCTTATATTGCAGCAAAATGTTTTTTGTGGTATATATTAAAGACCAAAAAAATGATTATAAAAGACATCAAGGGCATTGAAAATTTTAATGCTCTTAAGAGCGGTGCCATCATTACCTGTAATCACTTTAATCCTTTTGATTGTTTTGCGATTGAAAAACTTCTTCGTCTGTCGGAACAGAAAGGTAAAAAGCATTTATTTAAGGTTATAAGAGAATGAAATTATACTAATTTCCCGGGATTTTACGGTTTCCTTTTCAAAAACTGTGAAACACTTCCGCTAAGTTCAAACAAGAAAACTATGTCAAAGTTTATGAAGGCTGTAAACAGGATACTGACAAGAGGAGATTTGGTGCTTATATATCCGGAACAAAGCATGTGGTGGAATTATGAGAAACCGAAGCCTCTTAAAAATGGTGCTTTTAAGTTTGCCGTAAAGGCAAATGTGCCTGTGCTGCCAATATTTATAACGCTTGAGGACAGTAATATAATGGGAAGCGACGGCTTTTATGTGAAGGAATATACGATTAATATAAGCGAGCCGATTTATCCCAAGGCTGATTTAAATGCAAAAGAAAATATGGAATATATACGTGATGAGAATTTCAGAGTGTGGAAGGAGATTTATGAAGACTTTTATAAAAAGCCTCTTTCTTATACCACTGTTATTGACTCGAACTTAAGTTAACGCTTCGGAATGAGAGGTAATTATGAAAATCGGAGAGCAAAGAACCATATATTATTCAGATGAACTGAATGATGAATTTTCAGGTGCGCAAATCACTCCCAAAGTTATAAATAAGGACTATGTGTATATTCACAAAAATCATCTTTGGGATATGGCTTCTGCCGTCATACAAAATGTTTTGAGTATGCCCATCAAGTATATTTACGCCAAGTGTAAGCTTGGCGTAAAATATATTGGCAAAGAGAAATTAAAGCCATATAAGAAAGATGGATATTTTGTATATGTGAATCATACACAGCCATTTGCGGATACATTTATTCCGAGTCTTCCTATATTTCCTAAAAGAAATTTTTTTATTGTAAATCCTGAAAATGTATCCATAAAGTATATCGGAAAGCTGGTAGAATATCTGGGAGCCCTGCCTATTCCGTGTGATATCGGCGGAATGAAAAATTTTATCAGGGCTGTTGAAACGCGTATTGAGCAGAAACATTCCATAACCATATACCCTGAAGCACATATCTGGCCTTTTTATACGGACATAAGACCGTTTAAGGATGTTTCCTTTAAGTATCCCGTTACACTTGACAAGCCTTCGTTTTGTATGACGAACACATATAAACGCTGCGGAAGAAAAGGAGACAGACTCAGGGTCATCACATATATCGACGGTCCGTTTTTTCCTGACAGAACAAAATCTGCCAAAGAAATGCAGAGACTTCTCAGGGATGAAATATACTCCTGTATGAAGGAAAGAAGCCGTAACAGCGATGTTGAATATATAAGGTATGTAAAAAGAAACGAGGACATACAGGAAAAATATTGATATTTTGAAAAGGATTATGTATAATTAGGTTCATATGATATTTTACACGCAGGATAAGCGTGCGCTTTGAATGGAGGCAATTATGTATAACTTTAAGGTAATCGAGAAAAAGTGGCAAAAATATTGGGAGGAAAATCAGACATTTAAGACTGATGTTTGGGATTTCAGCAAGCCTAAATTCTATGCTCTTGATATGTTTCCTTACCCTTCGGGAGTAGGTCTTCACGCAGGACATCCGGAAGGTTATACAGCCACAGATATAATGTCAAGAATGAAGAGAATGCAGGGCTATAATGTACTTCATCCTATGGGATATGACTCATTTGGACTTCCTGCCGAGCAGTACGCTGTCAACACGGGAAACCATCCAAACGGCTTTACGGAGAAAAATATAGCTACATTTACGGCACAGTTAAAAGAGCTTGGCTTTGATTATGACTGGTCTAAGCAGGTAGTTACAAGCGACCCTAAGTTCTATAAGTGGACACAGTGGATTTTTAAGCAGCTTTATAAGGATGGCTATGCAAAATATATTGATATGCCTGTAAACTGGTGTGAGGAGCTCGGAACGGTTCTCTCAAATGACGAGGTTATCGACGGAAAATCAGAGCGTGGCGGCTTCCCTGTCGTAAGAAAGAATATGAAGCAGTGGGTAATCGACCAGCCGGCTTTTGCGGAGGAACTTCTTGAAGGACTGAATGAGATTGACTGGCCGGAGTCAACAAAAGAAATGCAGAGAAACTGGATTGGAAAGTCTACCGGTGTAGAGGTGGATTTCAACATTGTTGGTGGCGGCAAATTTTCGATTTATACAACATGTATTGAAACCATTTACGGAATCACATTTATGGTACTTGCTCCTGACGGACAGCTTGTAAAGGAGCTTATGCCAAGAATAGAGAACAAGGAAGAGGTTCAGGCATATATAGATGAAACGCTTAAGAAAAATGATATGGACAGAACCGAACTTAACAAGACTAAGTCAGGATGCCCGCTTAAAGGTATATATGCGGTAAATCCTGTAAACGGAAAGGAAGTCCCTGTATATATAGGTGATTTTGTACTTGCAAACTACGGCACAGGTGCAGTTATGGCGGTTCCTTCACATGACCAGAGAGATTTTGAGTATGCCATTGCCCACAATATACCTATGGTACAGGTTATTGACGGAGCGGATGTGTCAGAGCATGCGTTTGAAAAGCAGGATTATCTCGGAAAAGGATGTAAGCTCATCAATTCGGAAGAAT
This sequence comes from uncultured Eubacterium sp., assembly GCA_945920185.1. Classification (GTDB taxonomy): domain Bacteria; phylum Bacillota; class Clostridia; order Lachnospirales; family Lachnospiraceae; genus CAMEJP01. The sequence goes on from CAMEJP010000022.1 coordinate 24,287, forward strand.
TTACGGGTATGACGGTTGAGGAAGCTAAGGAAGCCATTACTGTAAAACTTGAGAATATGGGAATTGCCAGAAGAAAGGTAAATTATCACTTCCGTGAGTGGATATTTGCAAGACAAAGATACTGGGGAGAACCTGTTCCTGTAGTTCACATGGAGGATGGAACCATCCGTCTGCTTGATGATGACGAGTTGCCTTTAGTGCTTCCGGAACTTGAAGATTACAAGGGAAAGAACGGAAAAGCACCGCTTGAAAATGCCGTAGAGTGGAAGCAGTACGAAAAAGACGGCGTAAAGGGTGTGCGAGAGACGGCAACAATGCCGGGCAGCGCAGGCTCAAGCTGGTATTATTTCAGGTATATTGACCCTGATAACGATAAAGAGTTTGCAAATCAGGAGCTCTTGAAGCATTGGCTTCCTGTTGATTTATACATCGGAGGTCCTGAGCATGCTGTCGGACATCTTATGTACTCAAGAATATGGAACAGATACCTTTACAATAAAGGACTGTCACCTGTTAAAGAGCCGTTTAAGAAGCTTGTTCATCAGGGTATGATACTCGGCGAGAACGGTATCAAAATGGGTAAGCGTTTCCCTGAGTTTGTCGTTAATCCAAGCGATATAGTAAGAGATTACGGTGCAGATACCTTAAGACTTTACGAGATGTTTATGGGACCTTTGGAGGCATCAAAGCCTTGGAGCAAGCAGGGTGTTGAAGGTGCCAAGAGATTCATTGTCAGAGTTTGGAACTTTATCACAAACCCTGAAAATATTACTTCTGAAAATGACGGAACTCTTGATAAGGTATATAATCAGACTGTCAAGAAGGTTACAAACGACTTTGAAACACTCGGCTTTAATACGGCAATCAGCCAGATGATGATATTTGTAAATGAAATTTACAAAGCAGGAAAATGTCCTAAAGAATACGCAGAAGGCTTTGTGAAGATGTTTTCATGTATTTGTCCTCATGTCGGCGAAGAAATGTGGAGCATTCTCGGACACGATAACACTATCGCTTACGAGAGCTGGCCACAGTATGACGAGTCAAAGCTTGTTGAAAATACTGTTAATATAGCAGTACAGGTAAACGGCAAAGTACGAGGCAATATGGATATAGCAGTGGACGAGCCGGAGGAGAGCATCAAGGCAAAGGCACTTGAACTTCCGCTTGTAAAGTCTAATATCGAAGGCAAGACAGTTGTCAAGATTATCATAGTAAAAGGAAAAATAGTAAATATAGTTGTAAAGTAGAAGTTAAAAACCGCTTTTGATGTTACTGTCAAAAGCGGTTTTTCTGTAAAACAGAGCATACTTAATGTCCGGAATCGGTAGTCTTTATATTCTTTTTGAGTGCCTCAAAACTTGCCTTGCTGATAACATGCTCAATTTTGCAGGCGTCTTCAGTGGCAATATTTTCAGGAACGCCAAGACTTATAAGCCATTTTGATATAAACTCGTGACGTTCGTAAATCATTTCGGCAATTTCTTTGCCTGACTCTGTAAGATATATAAAACCTGCATCAGTTACGGTTATATTATTTTTTTCACGAAGATGCTTCATTGCTATGCTTACGCTGGACTTTTTAAAGCCCATTTCGTTGCAGATGTCAACCGCTCTGACAACAGGAAGTCTTTTGCTTAATATAAGTATAGTTTCCAAATAGTCTTCTGACGATTCGTTGTATGCCATAGTTACCTCACATTCCGAAGCGCCCACGCAAAAATGATGGCGCTGCAAATCTGAAATTATAATTTATTTTACCATATCTTGATTTAATAGTAAATCGCAAAATTTTTTTAAAAAAAGTTGTTGACAACTAATAATAGTTAGCATATACTAACTGTGTAAAATATTTAAATCCAATATTATCGCTAACGCTTCGGAATGGAGGTTAGAGCTAAAAATTTCCTTTATAGGCAAATTTTTAGCTCACCGAGTTTGGGACGTTCCGTCACAAACTCGGATATCGCATCCGCAAATCTGAAATTTGCGTCGCGACCTACGCTAACGCTTCGGAATGGAGGTAAAATATGCCTTTATCAATGTCAAAGACAGGAGAAATCAATGTTATTAAAAGAATTGGCGGCAAGGAAGAGACAAAGCGTTTCCTTGAAAGTCTGGGATTTGTTGTTGGCAGCGTTGTAACAGTTATATCTGAGATGGGTGGCAATCTTATTGTGAATGTAAAAGATTCAAGAGTTGCCATAGGCAAAGATATGGCCAACAAGATTATGGTTTAGCACCCGGTCAATAATTATATCAAAGGAGGATTGAAATGAGTACTTTAAAAGAGATACCTTGCAAAAAAACTGTCAAGGTAAAACGCTTTAACGGAACAGGCCCGGTAAAAAGACGTATTATGGATATGGGAATTACTAAAGGTGTTGACATTTATGTCAGAAAGGTTGCACCGCTCGGTGACCCTATTGAAGTAACTGTCAGAGGCTATGAGCTTTCTTTGCGAAAAGCTGATGCTGAAATGATAGAAGTAGAGTAATTTTTTTTAAAGACAGGTTAGTATGAACTAACTCGTCTAGAATGTGAAAAGGAGAATTGAAATGTCAATTAAGATTGCATTAGCAGGTAATCCAAACTGCGGTAAGACAACATTATTTAATGCTTTGACCGGTTCTAATCAGTTTGTGGGCAACTGGCCCGGAGTTACTGTTGAGAAAAAGGAGGGCAGGTTAAAGGGTAATAAAGAAGTAACCGTAACAGACCTGCCGGGTATTTATTCACTGTCACCATATACGCTTGAAGAGGTTGTTGCGAGAAATTACCTCATCAATGAAAAACCTGACGCTATATTAAATATTGTGGACGGTACAAATCTTGAGAGAAATCTTTATCTTTCAACACAGCTTATGGAATTGGGAATTCCTGTAGTTATGGCTGTGAATATGATGGATATTCTGGAGAAAAACGGTGAAAAAATCAACACGGAGAAACTTGCTGAGAATCTCGCCTGTGAGGTTGTGGAGATTTCTGCTCTCAAGGGAAATGGAATAAAGCAAGCGGCAGACAAGGCAGTAGCCGCAGCTAAAAACGGTGTGGTTGCAAAGCTTGTTCATAAGTTTGCCGATGATGTAGAAAATGCCATTACGTCGGTAGAAAATCTGCTCGGAAGCGATATTAAAGAGGAACAGAAAAGATTTTTCGCAATTAAGCTCCTTGAAAGGGATGACAAGATAGGCGAACAGATGTCAAATGTTCCTAATGTGGATAATATCATAAAAAATCTTGAGGCAAAATTTGATGATGATACAGAAAGCATCATTACGAATGAGAGATATACATACATTTCGTCAATTATAGGCGAGTGCGCCAAGAAAACTGACAATAAGGAAAAACTTACCGTGTCCGATAAAATAGATAAGATTGTTACAAATCGTATTTTGGCACTTCCTATATTTGCAGTTGTTATGTTTTTGGTGTATTATATATCCATGGTAACGGTCGGAACTGCCGCAACAGACTGGGCTAATGACGGTTTGTTCGGAGACGGGTTCCGTCTTTTCGGAATAGGCTCATCTAAGTATGAAGAAGCCGTAGAAGAGTATGGCGATGCTCCTGCTATTATCGAAGCATTTATAGCTAAGGCAGAAGAAGACGGAAAGAATGTTGAGGGCATTGCGGATGCCATTGATTCAGAGTCGGAAGAATTTGATTTGGCTGTTGCAAAGAGTGAACTTGCCGGACTTAGCGCTATGTTTAGCGGTGATGAGAAGGTAACATATACGGTTGAGGATGAGGAAACTCTCGAAACAACAGACGAGGAAGCGACAGTTGATGACCTTACAAAAGCCATAGCAGCTTTTATAAAATATGAGTGTGCAGAACCTGACCCTGCAAATTACGGCGTATGGGTACCGGGTATTCCTGTTCTCGTAGAGAAAGGCTTGGATGCCTTAAAGTGTGCGGATTGGTTAAAGGGACTTGTGCTTGACGGAATAGTTGCAGGTGTAGGCGCAGTACTCGGCTTCGTTCCACAGATGTTAGTGCTGTTCTTACTCTTGGCAATACTTGAGGCATGCGGATATATGGCGAGAATTGCCTTCATTATGGATAGGATATTCAGAAGATTCGGACTTTCAGGTAAATCCTTTATTCCGATTCTTGTCGGAACCGGTTGCGGTGTTCCGGGCATTATGGCATCACGTACCATTGAAAATGAGCGTGACCGCAGAATGACTGTAATAACCACAACATTTATACCTTGCGGAGCTAAGATGCCGTTTATAGCAATGGTAGCAGGAGCCGTATTCGGAGGTTCTGCGTGGATATCTACATCTGCTTATTTTATAGGTATGGCAGCAATTATCTGCTCAGGTATTATTCTTAAAAAGACAAGGCTGTTTGCAGGTGACCCTGCACCATTTGTTATGGAGCTTCCTGCATATCATCTGCCTACGGTAGGAAATGTGTTAAGAAGTATGTGGGAACGTGGCTGGTCATTTATCAGGAAGGCAGGTACAATCATCCTTATATCTACGATTGTAGTATGGTTTGCAACATACTTCGGTTTCGTGGACGGAACGTTGTGTATGTTGTCAGAGGAAGAAATTGATATGAGCATTCTTGCAAGGATTGGCGGTGCCATTGCATGGATATTTAAGCCACTCGGATGGGGCAACTGGCAGGCGGCTGTTGCTTCTATAACGGGACTTGTTGCCAAGGAAAATATTGTCGGAACAATGGGCATTCTCTACGGAGGCGGAGAACTTTCAGCTTACGCTGCCATGGCACTTCAATTCACAAAGTTAGCAGGTTTTTCTTTCCTTGTATTTAACCTTTTGTGTGCTCCTTGCTTTGCAGCTATCGGTGCTATCAAGAGAGAGATGAACAGTGCAAAATGGACATGGTTTGCAATAGCTTACCAGTGCGGATTTGCGTATATTGTAGGTCTTTGCATATATCAGATAGGAAATCTGATTGTAAATGCTTCATTTGGAATAGGAACAGTAGTAGCCATATTGTTTGTAATCATTTTCTTATTCCTTCTGTTAAGACCGTATAAGCAAAGAACTTTAGCTTCGAAAGAGAGGTAAATCATGGAATCAATTATAGGAACAGGTATTGTGTGCGCCATACTGATTGTTGCGGTGTCACTCATAATACGTAGTATGATTAAAAATAAAAGACGCGGAAAGTCAGCAATATGCGGCGGTAATTGCTCATGCTGCCAGGGAAATTGCGGCAAGCATTAGAAAAAATCGATATGACGGTTTATTTATAAGCAGTGAAAAGCAGTTTGATGTAGTGTAAGCTATTGATGACTGCTTTTTGCATACAAAAATAAAATTTGAAAATATGGTTGGAAAATCACAAAAAAACCGTTATAATTTATATGTTGACTTATAAGTATAAGGTGAAATGTATTGAGAATCAGTTTTTTAAAGGAGAAGACTTTTATGAAATTTAAACAACTTGCAAAGAAGTGTGCCGTAGGAGTGATGGCACTTGCAATATGTGTTACCGGTATGCCGATGCTTAATAGAAGTAATAGGATTAGTGCAGCAGAAGGCAGTTTGGGGTTAAATATTGTTGAACAGCTTGGAAGAGGTATATCAGCTGTTAACACAGGCTCCGGAATGCTTGTAAGCTGGAGATATCTTGCTAATGACACAGATAATACAGTTTTTAAACTGTATAGAAACGGAACATTAATTTATACAAGCAATATCGGGGAAGCAACCTGCTATCTGGATGCAAACGGAAAGGCAACAGATAAATATACGGTTGAGAGCGAAGTAAACGGGGTAAGTGTAGATAAAGAGGAATGCAATCTTATTTCAGATACTGATTATTTACAAATAAATCTTACACCGCCAACTGCATCTGACTGCACATATTCGCCTAATGACTGTTCAGTCGGAGATGCTGACGGTGACGGAGAATATGAGATTTTTCTTAAGTGGGATCCGTCTAATTCACAGGATAATTCTAAAAGCGGTGTTACGGGAAATGTGTTTATAGATTGTTATAAACTTGACGGAACAAGACTTTGGAGAATAGACCTTGGACCAAATATCAGAGCCGGAGCACATTATACTCAGTTTCTGGTGGCTGATTTTGACTGTGACGGATATGCAGAAATGACCTGCAAGACATCGGATGGTACAGTAGATGGAAAGGGAAATGTAATTGGTGATGCAAGCAAGAGATATGCCAATTCCAGTGGTTATATTTTAACAGGTAATGAGTATTATACATTGTTTGACGGTAGAACCGGAGAAGCACTGGATACGGTAAATTATAACCCGGGAAGAGGAACGGTCAGCAAGTGGGGAGACAGCTATGGTAACAGAGTAGACAGATTTCTCGGTACAGTGGCTTATCTGGATGGTGTCCATCCAAGTGCGGTGACTATGAGAGGCTACTATACAAGGATGACAGCCTGTGCGTATGATGTGGTTGATAAGAAGCTTGTTGAAAGATGGTTTTTTGATACAGGTAATTCTTCTTCAACACTTGGATACGGAGATGGAAATCACAATTGTATGCCGGCTGATGTTGATGGTGATGGCAGACAGGAAATCATTACAGGAAACACTTGTATAGATGATGACGGTAAATTAAAATGGTGTCTTAATATGGGTCATGGTGATGCTATGCATGTAGGAGATTTGCTTCCTGACAGAGCCGGACTTGAAGTATGGATATGCCATGAGGATTCCCCATATGGTGTAACGCTTATTGATGCGTCAAAGGGCACAAAAATTTTTCATGTGGATGGTTCAAAAGATACAGGAAGATGTTGCGCTGATAATGTGTGGAGCGGAAATCCCGGTGCAGAGTTCTGGGGACTTGGCAATAATGTATATGATGGAAATGGAAATTTGCTAAGTTGTAAAAGACCTGCAATAAATTTTTTGTGTTATTGGGATGGTGACCTTGAGAGAGAAATTCTGGATGGTTATACGGATACAGCTGCAACTATTTCAAAAATGAATGCAAACGGAACCATTTCAACTCTAAAGACAACCGATGGATATTACACATGCAATACTACTAAGGGTACACCTTGTCTTTCTGCTGATATCTTTGGCGACTGGAGAGAAGAGGTAATCGTTAGAGCCAGTGACAGTAAATCAATAAGAATATATTGTACAACTTATGACACTGATTACAGAATTACAACGTTTATGCATGATTCACAATATAGAAATCAGGTATCAGCCCAGCAGACAGCGTATAATCAGCCGCCACATGCAAGCTTTTATCTGGGTTCGGATGCTTCTCTTCCTTCAAGACCAAATGTGACTGTAAGGGGAATTTCAACCGAAAGTGATGTGACCGGTGATTATTTCAATCATTTTGCAGGACAGAAGAATAACAACACTCTTTATACAATAACCGGTAATTATTCAAATTCAAAGGGCACGGTTACTTATGCAGGAGCATCTTATTCAGAGTGCCTTAAGATGGAAAGTGCTACAAATGTTTCATTTAGTACGACTTCGGAAGGAACTCTTACACTTGTATTTGCGGAAGCCGGTAATACTGGTGCGGCTAAAGTTGACGGAACTACATATGCAAGTGATGCAAATGGCGTTGTTACCGTAGCTCTTCCCGCCGGCAGCCACACAATCACCAAGGCTAATTCAACAAACCTTTTCATCATCAACTTTGAAGCATCGGGTTTAACAGAAGAACATACACATACCTGGGATGCAGGCACGGTAACAACGCCTGCAACATGTATTGTAACAGGTGCAAGGACATATACATGTTCAGGATGTTCAGAAACCAAGACAGAGATAATTGCAAAGACAGCCCATAATTATTCATCAGAATGGACAGTGGATGTACCTGCAACAGAAACAACGGCAGGAAGTGAATCAAGACACTGTACGACAGCAGGCTGTACTGCAACAACGGATTCAAGGGTAATTCCTGCAACAGGTTCATCAGAGACAACACCTTCCGTAACAATCAGCTTTGATGCCACGACATTAACAGCCAATAATGGAGACTCTGTTACTGCAACAACATTTGGCAACGGATATATTAAGGTAACAGGAAATACTCTTGTTTATAAGACAACCAAGGTTGACAATGTTTATACTACAAATGTATCAGGTATTGCAGTTCCTAGCAGCGGAACAGCAGGTTTCACCGTAAAGGTTAACGGCACTGCAACACTTGTCGTAACAGCGTCAAGCTCAGGTTCAGCAAAGACATCTTCAATCAGTGTTGTATCAGCAACAGGGGCAACAGTTGCTGAAAAGAATGGTGAAACAAGCGTAACAGGAGGTTCAACCTCTAAGAAAGATTTCACATATGAACTTGCAGCAGGCGAGTATACGGTTGTATGTCCTACAGACAGCGTTACATCAGAACTTCGTGTCATTGCCATAACAGGTACAGGTAACTATGTAGCCTATGAAGCTTCACAGGAACCGGAAGCAGAAAAGAAGAACGGACTTTGCAAGAATGACGAGGACGGATTGTGGTACTATTATACGGATGATGTGGTAGATACTACAAAGACAGGACTTGTACAGGGTTCAGACAGCGTATTCTGGTATGT
>CAMEJP010000023.1 GCA_945920185.1 uncultured Eubacterium sp.
ATACTGGAAATATGAGAAAAATCAAGATTTTATTTGTTTGCCACGGCAACATCTGTCGTTCGCCGATGGCGGAATTTGTAATGAAAGATTTGGTGAAAAAGGTGGGAAGGCAGGACAAAAGCCGATTATGAAAAATACGATTATCTGATTGGAATGGATAATTGGAATATAAAGAATATACTGAGAATTACGGGCGGAGACCCGCAGGGAAAAGTATACAGACTGTTAAATTTTACGGATGCTCCCGGAGAAGTGGCAGACCCGTGGTATACGGGGGATTTTGATATTGCCTTTGAACAGGTGGAGAAGGCGTGTAAGGCGTTTTTAAAGTGCTGCAGGCAGAATCCGGACTTTAAGGCGTAGAGACAATATTTGATAAAATGGTTTCTATAAGGCTGAATTTATACACAAATATTTAACTTTTCATATTCATACGAATGTAGTATAATATACTTAGGCGTGTTGACTTTCGTGACAGAATTGAATTACATGGAATGAGTTGGATAAGATGAAAAGAACAAATGTATATAATTTGAAGATTAATAGAAATACATATGATGTGTTATCGGCTGACACTGAATTTTATGCTTTTATGAGAGACAGGCTTTATTTTACGTTTGACAGGCTGGTCGACCCAAAGGATATTGACTCTCTGAATGAAAAAGTCAGAAATTCGTATAAGGACAGGTTTCTTTTGAGGCTTGTGGATATGGATGAGAGCAGGATTCTATGTCTTGCAAGAATTGAAGAAACCACAAAGGAAAATGTTGTCAATGTGGAACTTCTCAGGGTGGAGGACAGCATTGCGTCCATAAATAAGCTGAACAGGGAAATTGATATTAAGAATGCCATAATTGAACTTTACAATGATTACTGCATAGAATATGATGTCGAAGCTGATTATGTAAAGGTGTATTCGGTGTGCAAATTTGAACAGAGCTATATGGAAGGAAGCTTTGAAGAGTTTGGAAAATTTATAAAAAGCAGGCTTGCAGACGAGAATAATGGAGAAGCAGAGCAGTTTCTTAATGCACTTCGCGTGGGAACAAGAAGTTTTGGCGTGTCTGTGGCGGGCGATGCCATCAAGGAGTCTGAGGAATGTGCTTCCATAACATTTAAGTGCTCTGCCTATTATTCGGGACCACGGTATGTATATGCGGTAGGATATATTCATGTGAGTAATGAGGTTGAAAACAATGCCAGAAGGGAAATGGAGCGTGATTCGCTGACGGGTGTTTTGTCGAAGGCGGAGATTACCAATCTGGCTATTAACATAATAGATGTAAAGAAAATCAAGAATGTGAGCATTGCCATAATTGATTTGGATTATTTTAAAAAGGTAAATGATACTTTTGGACACCGGGTAGGCGATGAAGTTTTGTGCCAGGTGGCTTCCGTGATTGAAAATGAGGTTTCGGATACGGGCGTAGTAGGCAGAATAGGCGGAGATGAGTTCTTTGTCATATTTTATGAGGCGTACGACCTTGAAGCCATGCGTGAGCGTTTAAGAAGCATTAAAAACATTGTAGGAGCTACGTTTGCTGACGAAAACGGAACGAAGCCTAATATTACTTTGTCTATCGGCTGTGCGGCATATCCTAAGGATGCGGATAATTATGAGGATTTGTTCATGTTGGCGGATTTTTCGCTGTATCGTGCAAAGGAAAAAGGCAGAAACAGATACATTATATATGATGTGGAAAAGCACGGAACTCTGGAGGAGATTAAACAGCGCGGAAGAATTGTCGATAAAATCAATAACCGAGGAGATATGTCTCCGGGAGATATACTGTGCGTGATGCTTGACAGAGTGTATAACGGACCGGAGTATCCTATAGAGCAGCTTTTGGATGACATTGTAATCAATTTTGGAATACAGCGTATTATGGTGTATTCGGGAAATCCTTATACCATAGCGTATATGGCGGGTGAGAAACGTCTGTCAAAGGAAGTTGCTGATGATACGCAGGATTATATCAATGACGCAGCGTTTTGGGAGTCATACAGCAAAGAAAATGTATGCGTTATCAATGATATAACAAGACTTCAGCAGAATATGCCTGGTGTCTATGACAAGCTTGTTAAGCAAAATGTATTGTCACTTATTCAGATTAAGTTTAATGACAAAAATGAGAAAAATGCCATTTTGAGTATTGAGGCGGTAAATAAGAGGCAGGTGTGGAACGATTCGCTTTTACATTGTTACAGACTGATAGCAAAAATGCTTTCAGAGTATGAGTTTTAGGGTGTAAGGGTGCGTTCTTGGCAAACGCTTCGGAATGAGAGGCAATGATGAAGAAAAATGGTAAGACCATAGCAAAGGTTGTTTGTATTATAATTATAATTTTGCTTTTGATTTATGCGGTTAAGGATTCTCTTCCGCAGATTGTGGCAGAGGTGCTTGATACGGCATGGTATACGGTTGCTTTGATTGTTGCGGCTACCGTTGTATATCATGTTATCGAAGGCGTGATTACGACTGATTTTGCGAGAATATATAACCCTGAATTTACGCTTGTGAACGGCATTATGTGTGCCTGCTGCGCAAGCTTTTACAGGGTGGCTACGCTGGGCAGCGGAGCAGGAGTGGCTGCTGTATGTTTTTTAAATAAACATGGAATAAAGGCACATGACGCAACCGGAATGTATATGATACAGTATGTGCTTCATAAACTGTCGATAGCCGTATTCAGCGGCGTTTTTGCCCTTATAAATATGCACTGCATTATGAGGACTTTTTCAAAGTATACCGGAGTCCTTTTGGCAGGTTATGCGCTCACTGCGGTGATTGTGGTGCTGCTTGTGGCACTCTGTGTGTCAACACATTTTCACAGGATGTGTCTGTGGCTTCTTAGAAAGCTTGACATAAAACATAAGAATGCAGAAAAAATACAGACGGTTGAAGAATATTTTAACAACTTAAAAGAGGCTACAAAGGCTTACGAGGGTAGAAAATTTCTTCTTTTTAAGCAGCTTCTTATTAACATGGTAAAGCTTTCTTGTTGGTATATCATACCGTACATCATTTTGCATGACAGCGGAATAAATGTGCTGAATTCGTTGTCGGTTACATCGATGGCTACTGTGCTTGCGGGCGTTTTGCCTACTCCGGCAGGTATCGGTTCCATGGAATTTGTGTATACTACGCTTTTTACGGAGCTTACGGGTATGGTAAATGCAGCTTCTTCTGTTTTGCTGTACCGGTTTGCCACATATGTTTTACCGTGTATTCTCGGCGGAATTGTTTTACTGGCATATAATTCATACAGAAAGAGAAAAGTTGAACTGTAGTTGAAAATACATTTGAAATATGATAAAATTTTATATTATATAGTGTTGCGAAAGCAGCTTACCTTTTAAAGGAGATGATGCTTTGAGAGAGCTTTTGAATAGAAAATGCCTTATCGGCACTGCACAGATTGGCACTAACGGGCATATATTTTTAGCTGATAACGGTTTGTATGCATTTGTAAAATATGACAAACTTGAAAGTCTTTTAGATATAGTTTCGCCTGAGGACAGGGATAAAGTAGCACAGACGATAAGCAGAGTCCATCAGGGTAAGACAGATGAGATAATGTTCCGTATGGTTCCGGAAAACGGTGAGGTAACGTGGGTTATAGCAAGTTTTAAGCTCGCTGACAGGCAAATGTACGGGCAGACGGCAATAAGCGTTGATATTTCAAACGCTCAGGAGATTAGCGAACGTGTATCTGAACTTGAGGAACGGCTTGAGGATGCAATAGATTGCCTTGAAATTATGGACGCCGTGCTTTTACAGTATGAGCCTGATAAGGATGAACTTAAGATATTTTCGACGGAAAAGCGTGCAACTTACTTTTTTGTCGGAAAGATAGATGAATTTGCACGAAACAGAATTAAACAGAATTGCATATATGAGGATCATATTCACATATTTGAGGAATTGTGCAACGGTCTTAAAAAGTCCCTGCCACAGATAAAAGTGGAATTTAAGGCAAAACTTCTTGGCGTTGAGGATGACTACAAGTGGTATAAGGTTGTAGGAAAGACGCTGACGGATGACGGAAGAAAGAAGACCATAGCACGTCTTGAAATCAAAAATGATGATGATACTCTTATCAGAGATGTTCAGTTGGTAGCGAATACAAAGGATTTTGGAACGGGTCTTGCGAATAAAGGCACTATTCTTTCTTATGCAAAGAGCCTTATAGAATCACAGCCAAACCATAACGTGGCTATTGTTATAATTGATCTTGATAATTTCAAGAACATTAACGATACATACGGACATAAGTTTGGTGATGAGGTATTGGCAAGAACGGCACATATTATTCAGGATGCCGTAGGCGACCACGGAATGGCAGGACGAATAGGCGGAGATGAGATGTTCATTGTCTATGACAACGTGGAAAATGATGCAGAACTCCGAGGACTTTTGAGGACTATCCGTACAAATGTAGAGTGGTCTTACAAGGGAATAAGAGATGAACTTGAGATATCATGCTCAATCGGTGCGTGCTGTTATCCTCTTGCGGGAAAAACTTTTGATGAGCTTTTTGAAAAGGCTGATAAGTTACTGTACCTTGCCAAGGAAAAGGGAAGAAACCGTTATATTATCTATGTTCCTGAAATTCACGACGAATATCTTAACGGTAATATGAAGACTACGGTGCGCGAACTGGATAGAATTCAGTATAACAAGACAGGTATAGTCAATGAAGTGATAGAAGCCGCAAGAAAAGGTGAAGACTTGCTTTCAGAGGAACGCCTTGAACGTGTGGCAAGATGTTTTGAACTTGATGATATATCGATTATTGACGGTAAGACTCATGACCGCATATGCGGATTCGGATACCTTACCACACGGGTGGATCATTATGCTTATCTTGAAGAGGAAAGCTATCAGGATTTGTTTGACGAGAATGACATATGTACCATCAATCACATTTCTTTTGTAGGTATATGGTCAAAGACTGCAAATGAAATTTTAAAGCAGGAAAAAGTAAATGCTATGATACAGTACAGACATTTGGTGAATGGTGAAGAAAAGGGTTACGTTTCTTTTAAAAAGAGCCGATTTTCCAAAAAATGGACTGAGATGGACATATCCTTGCTTACGATAATAGCAAAGGTTATAAGCCTTGTGGTATTTTAACCTTATCGTGTGGGGCTCGCCGTTTCTATACCGTAAAGGTATAAGCGGATTGAGAATATCTTATTGAATAAAAGCTGCTACGGTTTGAATAAAATTTCAAACTATAGCAGCTTTTGTATTTGAAAAATATTGATTGTGGGATTGGCTGTGAAAAAACTACAATCCCTACAGCAGAAATTATGTTAGTTTATGACTACATATTCTTTTGTGTCGTCTTCAACGTAGCAGATGTATGTTTTTCCTTTGTTGAGTACTACGTCTTCACCGTTTGAATAGTAATATCTTGTTGCACCTGTTTCAGATGTCTTTTCCCATCTGATGTCGATTGCTTTGCCGTCTGTTATGAATATGCCTTCTCCCGAACCTGTGTTGTCATAGTTAGGGGTACCGTTAGGCCAAGGCTCTCCGCCGACAAATTTGACAAGGATGTTCTTAAATGCAAGCTGGTCGCCGTTATCAATGTCGATATGAGGCGCATCGAATTGAAATCTCTTGTACAGCTTTGAATCGGCGTCATATGTAAAATATGCTTTGTTGTAGTTAAAGCCCGGTGCAAAGTAGCTGCAATCTACGCCGTTGTTAAGAGTTATCTCTTTTTTGTCTGTAAATTTGAGCGGTGATTTGTAACCTGCCGGATATGCAGTGCTCATACCTGAAGCTTCAACGGCTGCCTTTAAGTCAGCTCCGGTGGTATAGACATTGTGAGGTGCTTCCTTATCGGTAGAACGGTAACAGTATTTTGAGTAAGCTCCCATAAGGCTTAACGCTCTCATTTCAGGCTTTGCCAAATCGTCGAGTGCATAGCTTGACTGGCCGTAGTGGAAATATGAAGCTTCAAATTCCTTTGCAAAGTACAGATAATATGTACGGCAGCTTCTTATTGAACCGATTTTAGGAATGTTTTCGTAGTCTTCGTACAGTGCCGTAAGACGGGTAATTCCTCCTTCGGCATATGCCTCGAAAAGCACGTCTGCATAGCTTATGCCTGACTGTGGAATGGCGTCCTTTATGTTGTTAATCATAACTGCAATAGGTGTTCTGTTGCCTATTTCCTTCTTTACTGCATTTCCTGTCAGTCTGCTTACGACATATCCATCAGGAAGGTCGTTGCTGTCAGTCTTTGCTTCTGAAGAAGATTCATTTTTTGAAGAAGCGTCGTTCTTTGAAGAAACGTCATTTTTTGAGGAATTCTTGGCCGTACCGCTTCCTTTATCATCCTTCTTCGGGCTGCATGCACAAACGCTTATAACCGTGCATAATAAAAGTAGCGATATCAATAGTCTTTTTTTCATAATTTCAAGTCCTTTCTTATATATAATGTATAGATACATACATCAGACATATTTTACTACATTTTCCTACATTTAACAACCTATTATATTGAGCAAATATAAGGAAAAATTATCCTGAAAATTTTTTTGAAAAAAGTTGTTGACAATTAATTGGAATGGGTATATTATTATTTACGAACAACAAAGGCGTTGTGAGTGATATGAAATCTACTCACGGCGCTTTTTACTTTTTTGTAGCAGAATTACATATATTATAAAAGCAATTTGTGTCTGCGATACGGTTGTTCATTAAGAAAGAATTTAAAGGAGGACGTTGTATGACAAATATACCTGAGTTGTTTGGCAGTATGGTATTTAACGACGAAGTAATGAGAGAGAGATTGCCAAAGGATATTTACAAGGCTCTTAGAAAGACTATGCAGTCAGGCAAGCATCTGGAACTTGATGTTGCAAATGTGGTTGCCAATGCTATGAAGGACTGGGCTGTTGAAAAGGGTGCTACACATTATACTCACTGGTTCCAGCCTATGACAGGCGTAACTGCTGAAAAACACGACAGCTTTATTTCACCTGTAGGTGACGGAAAGATTATTATGGAATTTTCCGGCAAGGAGCTTGTAAAGGGTGAACCTGATGCTTCTTCATTCCCTTCAGGCGGACTCAGAGCTACATTTGAAGCACGTGGATATACCGCTTGGGACCCTACATCTTACGCATTTGTTAAGGACGGTACATTGTATATACCTACAGCTTTCTGTTCATACACAGGCGAGGTACTTGATAAGAAGACACCACTTCTTAGATCTATGGAAGCTATTGATAAGCAGGCAAAGAGAGTCCTGAAGCTTTTCGGAAACGATAACGTAAAGAGAGTAAGCACAACCGTGGGACCTGAGCAGGAATATTTCCTTATCGATAAAGAAGTATACGAGAAACGTCCTGACCTTATATATACAGGCAGAACTCTTTTCGGCGCAAGACCTTCAAAGGGTCAGGAGATGGAGGACCATTACTTTGGTTCAATTAAGCCTAGAGTAGCAGCGTTTATGAAGGATTTGGATGAGGAACTTTGGAAGTTTGGTATTCTTGCCAAGACAAAGCACAATGAGGTTGCTCCTGCACAGCATGAGCTTGCACCAATTTTCTCTACAACAAATATTGCAACAGACCATAACCAGCTTACAATGGAGATTATGAAGAATGTAGCAAGCAAGCATGGCCTTGCGTGTCTCCTTCATGAGAAGCCGTTTGCAGGCGTAAACGGAAGCGGTAAGCATAATAACTGGTCGCTTTCAACAGATACAGGCATGAACCTTTTGGAGCCGGGCGATACACCATCGCAGAATGCTCAGTTCCTTTTATTCCTCACTGCAGTTATAAAGGCAGTTGACGATTATCAGGATTTGATGAGAGTTTCAGCAGCAAGTGCAGGAAATGATCACAGACTCGGAGCTAATGAGGCACCACCTGCAGTAGTATCTATGTTCATCGGCGAGGAGCTTGAGGGCATTCTTGATGCTATTGAGAGCGGTACACTGTATCACGAGAAGGAAAAGACACTTATGGAAATCGGCGCATCAGTGCTTCCGCATTTCCCTAAGGATACAACAGACAGAAACAGAACATCACCTTTTGCCTTCACAGGTAACAAGTTTGAGTTCAGAATGCTTGGTTCTTCAATGTCAATTTCAGGACCGAACATCGTACTTAACACAATCGTTGCTGAGTCACTTGAGCAGTTCGCAGACAGACTTGAGAATGCTGCTGACTTCCAGACGGAACTCAACGCTCTTATCAAGGAGAATATCAAGGAGCATAAGAGAATTATCTTTAACGGCAACGGATATGATGATGAGTGGCTTAAGGAGGCTGAGAAGAGAGGTCTTTCTAACCTCAAATCAACAGTTGACGCACTTCCTGAGTTCGTATCAGAAAAGAGCAAGAAGGTATTTACAAAGCATGGCGTATTTACTGAGGTTGAGCTTGAGTCAAGATATGAGATTCTTCTTGAGAATTACTATAAGACTATCAATATTGAAGCACTCACAATGGTAGATATGGTTAAGAAGGGTGTCTTCCAGTCAGTGCTTAAATACCAGAAAGATCTTGCAAAGGTAATGTCTGAGAAGAAGGCTCTCGGAGCAGAGTTTGATGTTACGATGGAAAGCTCTCTCCTTGAGAAGATTTCAAAGCTTTCAGCTTCTATCTACAAGAACCTTGAAGTACTTGAAAATTCTATCGTAGAAGCTAAGAATCACGATTCAGACGCTTATGAAGAGGCTAAGTATTACAGAGAAGTAGTCTTTGACAACATGAATGTCTTAAGAACCGTAGTTGACGAGGCTGAGGCTATTGTCGGCAAAGATTATTGGGCATACCCGACTTACGAAGAAATTCTGTACAGCGTGCTTTAATTAGCGTACGGATGTCTTTAAGACAGACGAAAAATTAAAAAATGTGACACAATGACGTGTACCGCTTCCCTTAATGTAAGGGAAGTGATACACGTTTTTTTATGTGTATGTCAGACGTGAAATTAAAAACACGCCTGATGCTCGCTACGGCGAGCACTAAAAAAGGTGAAAACCCAACGTAGGAGGAATGTATTATGGAAATGAAAGAAGTTATGGAATTAATTTCACAACAAGAATCCAACCTGTGGGGCGTGTGGTTCCTTATAGGTGCCGCATTGGTATTCTGGATGCAGGCAGGATTTGCAATGGTAGAGGCAGGCTTTACCAGAGCTAAGAACACAGGTAACATCATTATGAAAAACCTGATGGATTTTTGTATAGGTACGGTTGTATTTATACTCATAGGTTTTGGATTGCTTTTGGGTGAAGATTTGGTAGGCTTTATCGGTAAGCCGGGATTTGATATCTTTACTTCTTATGAGTCATTTGACTGGAGCAACTTTATATTTAACTTAGTTTTCTGTGCAACAACGGCAACCATTGTTTCAGGTGCCATGGCAGAGAGAACAAAGTTCCTTTCATACTGTGTGTACTCAGCAGTCATATCTGCACTTATTTATCCGATAGAGGCACACTGGATTTGGGGCGGCGGCTGGTTAGCACAGCTTGGCTTCCATGATTTTGCAGGTTCATGTGCAATTCATATGGTCGGCGGTATCGCAGCTTTGGTAGGTGCTAAGATACTTGGACCTCGTATCGGTAAGTTTACGAAGGATAAGAGCGGAAAGATTGTAAAGGTAAATGCTTTCCCTGGACATAATATTACAATAGGCGCACTTGGTGTATTTATTCTCTGGCTTGGCTGGTATGGATTTAACGGTGCTGCCGCAACATCAGTTGATGAACTTGCTTCAATATTTGTGACAACAACCATTGCTCCTGCCATTGCAACAGTTGTATGTATGGTATTTACATGGATTAAGTACGGAAAACCTGATATATCTATGTGTCTTAACGCTTCACTTGCAGGACTTGTAGGTATCACAGCAGGATGTGATGTGCTTGATGCTTTTGGCGCCATCGCAGTAGGTGTGGTTTCAGGACTTCTGGTAGTATTCGGTGTATGGCTTCTTGATTATAAGTTACATATTGATGACCCTGTAGGTGCTGTTGCAGTTCACTGCTTAAACGGTATCTGGGGTACAATCGCAGTAGGTTTGTTCGCTACTGACACGGCTCCTGCATATGCAAGAGGTTATGGTGACGGCGTTACATTTGGCGCAAATCAGATTAAGAATGTAGGTCTTTTCTATGGCGGCGGATTTGAACAGTTGGGACTTCAGCTTCTCGGATTTGTAAGCGTGGCAGCATGGGCAGCAGTTACAATGGTAATTGTATTCTTTGCAATCAAGGCAATATTTGGTCTTAGAGTTTCAGAAGAGGAAGAAATTGTCGGTCTTGACATTAAGGAGCATGGTCTTGCATCAGCATACTCAGGCTTCTCAATCATGGATATATCAAACGGTATGACCATGGATATCAATGAGAACACAGACCTTGGTGTAGACGCTTACGAAGAGGCTTCTGAAGTACAGAAGAATGCAGCCGTTAAGGTTGAGAAGATGCCTAGCGTATCAACAGGTATGTACAAGGTAGTAATCATTGCAAAGCTTGCACGTTATGAACACCTTAAGGAAGCTATGAACAAGCTCGGTGTTACAGGTATGACGGTTACTCAGGTAATGGGCTGCGGCGTTCAGAAGGGCGCAGGCGAAATGTACCGTGGAGTTGAGATGGATGCAACGCTTCTTCCAAAGGTAAAGGTTGAAGTTGTAGTTTCAAAGATACCTGTAGATACTGTTATCGAGGCAGCAAAGAAGGCTCTTTATACAGGACACATCGGCGACGGTAAGATTTTTGTATATGATGTTGCTAAGGTAGTTAAGGTACGTACCGGCGAAGAAGACTTTGCGGCACTTCAGGATGTAGAGTAAGACATCTTATGACAAAAAATAAAATTTAAAAATTGGCAGGCTCTGAAAAACGGGGTCTGCCTTTTTGGATTGTCTTGTGTTAAAAAGAATACCCCACCTTATTTTTATATTTATTGACAAGCGGACAAAAATGATGTAAAATTGAGAAACGAGAACAAAGGTGTTCATCGGATAACATATTGGGCTTACACTTATAAGTGTACTTAAGGGTTGATGAAGGTCTGTGTGCTATACGATGAGCACCTATTTTGCTGGAAAGGCGGTAAGGTTGATGTATACTGAGAAAGAAGTCATTACATTTGTAAAAGACAATGACGTGAAGTTTATCAGGTTGGCATTCTGCGATTTGCTGGGTAACCAGAAGAATATTTCCATATTGCCGGATGCACTTGAAACGGCTTTTGAAAGAGGAATACCTTTTGACGGTTCATCCATTCTGGGATTTAATGATGTTGTTAATTCGGATTTATTCCTTTTTCCGGACGCATCAACACTCAGCATACTTCCTTGGCGTCCGCAGCAGGGACGTGTTGTCAGATTTTTCTGCAACATAAAAAATGCTGACGGCACGGATTTTTTGTGCGATTCAAGAAAAATATTGGAAAAAGTCATTGCCAAGGGCATGAAAAGCGGCATAGGCTGCAAGGTAGGTTCAGAATGTGAGTTCTACCTGTTTAAGACGGATGATGACGGCAATAGGACGGATATTCCTTATGACCGTGGCGGATATTGTGATGTGTCACCTCTTGACAAGGGCGAAAATGTCAGAAGAGAAGTCTGCCTTACCCTTGAGGAGATGGGCATAACTCCTGAAAGTTCTCATCACGAGCATGGCCCGGGACAAAATGAGATAGATTTTGAATGTAGTAATCCATTAAGGAGTGCGGACAATCTTATAACCTTTAAGTCGGTAGTGGCGGTTGTAGCCAACAGAAGCGGACTCAGTGCTTCGTTTGAACCAAAACCGATCCCGGGTGAAAGCGGAAATGCTCTCCATATTAATTTATCATTATACAAAAACGGAAAAAACATATTTGATATAGAAGGAAGCAACGATAATGCCAGACTTTCAAGAGCGTTTATGGCAGGTGTGATTAACAGGATTAAGGAGATAACAGTATTTCTCAATCCGTCCAAGAGCTCTTATGAGAGATTTGGCAATTTTGGAGCGCCTAAGTTCATTTCGTGGTCATCACAGAACCGTTCACAGCTTATAAGAATACCGGCTGCGACAGGTGAAAAGAAAAGAATGGAGCTTCGTTCACCTGATCCGCTTGCAAATCCGTATCTTGCTTATGCGCTTGTGTTAAGTGCAGGACTTGAAGGCATAGAAAAGAATATGGAGCCGATGGAGGCGGTCAACATAAATCTCTACAATGAAAATCCGGAGGTTAATCTTGACAGGCTGCCGCTTAGTCTGGAGGAAGCAAAAGGTTATGCCAAGGAAAGCGAATTTGTAAGAGGCGTGCTTGGCGACACCGTTACGGAAAAATTTATTGAAATCATATAATAGAAAGGGCAGAAAGGCAGGTTTGTTTGTATGGAAAGTGCATTAATAGTATGTGAAGCACAGAAGTCCACAGAGTACTTTAAAGACATACTTATGCAAAATCAATGCAGCGAGATATCAACTGTAAGAACCAGCCAGGAAGCCAGAAGAATGATGCTGGAGAGGGATTTTGATTTATGTATTATCAATGCCCCTCTGATTGACGAATTTGGTGAGAGTCTGTCAAAGGACATCGCCACGCACAGTACATGTCAGATAATCATAGTTGTCAAGGCAGAACTGTTTGACGAGGTTTGCTCAAAGGTAGAGGACTACGGCGTCATAACGGTAGCAAAACCCATCAATAAGACCATGCTATGGAATGCCATCAAATTTGCCAATGTTGCTAAGTTCAGAATGAGAATGGTGCAAAAACAGAATGAAAAGCTTCTGCAAAAAATTGATGACATAAAACTTATAGACAGAGCAAAACTGCTTCTTATATCGTATCTCAATATGACAGAGGAGCAGGCACATAAATATATAGAAAGACAGGCTATGGATATGCGTGTTACAAAGCGTGACATAGCTCAGAATATCTTAAAGACGTACGACAGTTAAAAAAATCTATATAAACTTATATGTGAAAGGACAAAGATATGCTAGGTGACAAGTTACATGAAGAATGTGCCGTCTTTGGTGTAAATGTAAACAACCAGGAGGCAGGCGGAATAACCTATAACGGTTTGCTCTCGTTACAGCACAGAGGTCAGGAGGGCGCAGGTATTGCCGTTATGGCAGGACATACCATAATGCTCCATAAGGATGTAGGCCTTGTAAGCGAAGTGTTTACAAGCGATGTATTGAAGAATATTCCTAAGAGTAATCTTGCGGTAGGACATACAAGATATTCCACAACCGGAAATAATACCAAGGAAAATGTGCAGCCTTTTGTTACCGAGTATCTTACAGGAAGAATAGCCACAGCTCATAACGGCAATATTACAAATGCAAAAGCTTTAAAAGATAAGCTTGAGAACTGTGGACTTAATTTTGTTGCAAGTTCAGACAGCGAGGTTATATCATCCCTTATAGCATATCACAGCCTTGAAAACAAAGATGTGCTTAAGGGCGTAATAGAGGCAACGCGTCAGATAAAAGGTGCTTTTTCTCTTATTGTGTTGAGCAGTGAGAATAAGCTTATAGCGGTCAGGGATCCTCACGGCTTCAGACCTTTATGTATAGGAAAGAATGATTACGGCATGGCTGTTGCTTCCGAGAGTTGCGCCATAGATACCTGTGGCTTTAAGTTCGTTCGTGATGTGCTTCCGGGAGAGGTAGTAGTCATTGAAAATGGTGAGATAACATACAGCAGCGTGGATCTTAAGACAGATGCTGACAAGCAGAGTATGTGTATATTTGAGTATGTTTATTTTGCCCGTACTGATTCCATAATAGATAACCTCAGTGTATATGAGGCAAGATGCAATATGGGAAGAATGCTTGCAAGAGAATGTCCGGTTGAGGCAGACGTAGTGTGCGGTGTGCCTGACAGCGGTCTGGAAGCAGCCATAGGCTATGCGGCAGAGAGCGGAATACCGCTTGCGACGGCATTTGCCAAGAATAAATATATCGGAAGAAGCTTTATATTCCCGTCACAGGCACAGAGAGAGAATGCGGTTAAACTGAAGCTCAACCCTCTTAAAGTAAATGTAGAGGGAAAGAGAGTTGTGCTTATAGACGACTCAATCGTTCGAGGTACTACATGTGCAAAGATTGTAAAGACGCTTAAGGACGCGGGAGCAAAGGAAATCCATATGAGAATTTCTTCGCCTCCTTTTAAGCACACATGCCATTTCGGAACAGATATCGACAGCGAGGAAAATCTTATTGCAAATAAGTATACCATATCTGAGATAGAAAAGCAGATAGGAGCAGACAGCCTTGCTTACATCAGCGTGGAAGGTCTTAAGAAAGCCTGCGAGAAGGCAAAGGTACCGTTTTGTACCAGATGCTTTACGGGCTACGAAGACAAAGAAGTAGAGAATTTAAGAAAATCACAGTTAGAGGAGGATTAGGAAAAATGTCGAATACAGCGTATTTGATACTTGAAAACGGAAAAGTTTTCAAAGGAAAGAGCTTTGGAGCGTCAAAAGAAGTTTACGGAGAAACTGTCTTCACAACAGGAATGACAGGCTATTTGGAGACTCTTACTGACCCTAGCTACTGTGGGCAGATTATCGTTCAGACATTTCCGCTTATAGGAAATTACGGCGTTATACCTGCTGATTTTGAGAGTAATTCCATTAAAGCTAAAGCATATATCGTAAAAGACTGGTGCCAGGAGCCTTCAAACTTTAGGTGTGAAGGTACTCTTGACGCCTTTTTAAAAGCCCAGGACATACCCGGACTTTATGATATTGACACAAGAGCTCTTACAAAAATCATAAGAGAAAACGGTACCATGAACGGCATTATAACAACCGACCTCAACTCTCCTGCCATAGAAGAGATGAAAAAGCATGCCATACATGACCAGGTAGCAAGCGTATCCACAAAGGAAGTGTATGTGGATATGCCAAGCGAGGTTAAATACAACGTAGCAATGTTTGATTTCGGACTCAAGGATAATATAAAGAGAGAACTTTTAAAGAGGGGATGTAAGCTTACGGTTTTCCCTTACAATGCAACAAGCGAGCAGATTATGGCAATCAATCCTGACGGCATAATGCTTTCAAACGGTCCGGGCGACCCTGTGGACAACCCTGAAGCAATAAAGGCTCTCAAAGAGCTTATTGCCACAGATACGCCTATATTCGGAATATGTCTGGGTCATCAGCTCCTTGCCCTTGCAAACGGCTTTAAGACGGTTAAACTTAAGTACGGTCACAGAGGCGCGAACCAGCCGGCAAAGGATATGACAACCGGAAAGGTATATATTACAAGCCAGAATCATGGCTATGCGGTGTTAAGCGACAGCATTGACACGAATATAGCAAAAGAATTATTTATAAATGTAAATGACAGAACATGTGAGGGTATCGAGTACACTAACCACCCTGTATTTTCCGTGCAGTTCCATCCGGAAGCATGTGCAGGTCCAAATGATTCGCAGTTCTTATTTGACAGATTTATCAATATGATGGAGGTGAAGAAAAATGCCACTCAACAGTAACATTAAAAAGGTATTGCTTATTGGTTCAGGCCCAATAGTTATAGGACAGGCAGCAGAGTTCGACTATGCCGGCACACAGGCTTTAAGAGTCCTCAAGGAGGCCGGAATAGAGGTAGTTCTTGTAAACTCTAACCCTGCTACCATTATGACGGATAAGGCGATGGCAGATAAAATCTACATTGAGCCGCTTACACTTAAAACAGTTGAGAGAATTATTGAAAAAGAAAAGCCGGACAGCATTCTTTCAGGTCTTGGCGGACAGACAGGTCTTACACTTTCCATGCAGCTTGCCAAGGACGGCTTCCTTGAAAAGCATGGCGTGACACTGCTTGGCTCAAACCCTGAGACTATCGACAAGGCAGAGGACAGACAGATGTTTAAGGATACGATGGAAAGTATCGGACAGCCTGTCATTCCTTCAAAGGTAGTTACGGATGTAGAGTCTGCAAAAGAATTTGCCGCTTCAATAGGCTACCCTGTTATTATCCGTCCTGCATTTACGCTTGGAGGTTCAGGCGGCGGTATTGTTGAAAATGAGGAAGAGCTTATTGAGGTTGCCAAGAATGGTATTAACCTTTCACCTATAGGACAGATTCTTGTAGAGAGATGTATTGCAGGCTGGAAAGAGATAGAGTTTGAGGTTATGAGAGATAAGGTGGGTAATACCATCGCCGTATGTTCCATGGAGAATTTTGACCCTGTCGGCGTACATACAGGCGACAGTATCGTTATAGCTCCTGCCGTTACTCTTGCCGATAAGGAATATCAGATGTTAAGAAGTGCTGCCTTAAAGATTATAGACGCTCTTAAGGTAGAGGGCGGATGTAACTGTCAGTTTGCACTTAATCCTGATACCTTTGAGTATGCTGTTATTGAGGTAAATCCAAGAGTATCGCGTTCTTCGGCACTTGCTTCAAAGGCAACAGGTTATCCTATTGCAAAGGTTGCCACAAAGATTGCCATCGGATACACTCTTGATGAGATTAGAAATGAAATTACAAAGAAGACATATGCAGCATTTGAGCCTACTTTGGACTATGTGGCAGTTAAATTCCCTAAGTGGCCTTTTGACAAATTTGTATATGCAAAGCGTGACCTCGGTACTCAGATGAAAGCAACAGGCGAGGTAATGAGTATCGCTGATACATTTGAAGAAGCTCTTATGAAGGCGGTAAGAGGCGCAGAAATCGGACTTAAGACACTGACTCTCGAGAAGTGTAAGGATGCAACGGAAGAAGAACTTCGCGCACATATAAAGAAGGCTACTGACGAGAGACTGTTCTACATTTTTGAAGCACTTAAGCGCGGAATGAGCGTTGATGAGATACATGATATCTCAAAGATTGACGAATGGTTCCTGCATAAGATTGTTAAACTTATAGATTACGAGAAAAGAATTGCCACTCAGGAGATGACAAAGGAGCTTTACACAGAGGGAAAGAGACTTGGATATCTTGACGAGAGCATTAAGGCGATAAGCGGCAAGGATTTCGATTATAAGATGTCACCTGTGTACAAGATGGTTGATACCTGCGGCGGTGAGTTTGAGGCAGAGACACCTTATTTTTACTCATCATTTGATACAGAAGAGATGGGTACGGTCAACGAGGCGAAAGCATTTGTTGAGAAATCGGACAAGAAGAGAGTCATCGTATTCGGTTCAGGTCCTATAAGAATCGGTCAGGGTATTGAATTTGACTATGCTTCGGTACACTGTGTATGGACTTTGAAAGAGCTTGGATACGAAGTTATCGTTATAAATAACAATCCTGAAACAGTATCCACGGATTTTGATATCGGCGACAGACTTTACTTTGAGCCACTCAGCAATGAGGATGTGCTTCATATAGTAAATCTTGAAAAACCGGACGGAGTATTTGTTGCATTTGGCGGTCAGACGGCAATTAAGCTCACAAAGGCACTCAATAAGGCAGGCGTAAATATATTCGGAACAAGCGCCGACAGTATAGATATGGCAGAAGACAGAGAACGTTTTGACGAGCTTTTGGAATCACTTAATGTTAAACGTCCTGCCGGATTTACCGTTATGAGTACGCAGGACGCACTTGATGCGGCAAATAAGCTCACATATCCTGTCCTTATGCGTCCGTCATATGTGCTTGGCGGTCAGAATATGATTATTGCATTCTCTGATGACGATATCAGGGAATATATGAAGATTATTCTTGATACAAATCCGGACAACCCTGTACTTATCGATAAGTATATAAGCGGTCTCGAGATAGAGGTAGACGCTATATGTGACGGCGAGGATATTCTTATTCCGGGCATTATGGAGCATATAGAGAGAACAGGTATACATTCAGGCGACAGTATAGCCGTATATCCTGCTCCACACATTGATGACAATATGGCAGACAAGATTACAGTTCTTACAAGAAGACTCTGTATGGGTCTTAAGGCAAAAGGTCTTGTAAATGTTCAGTACATTGTAAGTGACGGACAGATATTCATTATCGAGGTAAATCCTCGTGCTTCAAGAACCATTCCGTATCTTAGCAAGGTAACAAACGTGCCTATGTGCGACCTTGCCACAAAGACAAGCCTTGGCATGAAGCTTACGGATCTTGGATACGGTCTTGGACTTTATAAGGCATCTCCTTATACTGCAGTTAAGGTGCCTGTATTCTCATTTGAGAAACTGACGGATGTGGATACACAGCTCGGACCTGAGATGAAATCTACGGGTGAGGTTCTCGGTATAGGCAAGAACCTTCAGGAAGGCCTTTACAAGGGACTTATCGCTGCAGGTTACAAGATGTATAAAGAAGGCGGCGTTTTCATAAGCGTAAGAAAGAGCGATAAAGGCGAGATAGCTCCTATCGCAAAGAAATTTGACGCAATTGGATTTAAGCTGTATGCTACCGAGGGAAATGCAGAGGTTCTTAAGAATGCAGGACTTAAGGTAACTGTCGTAGATAAGATTCACGAGAGCCCTAACAATGCAATGCATCTCATTGAAAGCGGACTTGTCAATTATATAATTTCTACATCTACAAAGGGAAGGAATCCTCAGCGTGACAGCGTTAAGCTCAGAAGAAGAGCAAGCCAGCTTGGTATTCCTTGTCTTACGGCGATAGATACTGCAAATGCTCTTGTAGACAGCCTTACAAGCAGATATTCAGAGCTTAACACAGAGCTTATTGATATCAATGATTTGAGAGATAAGAAAAAGACTCTTAACTTTGTTAAGATGCAGGGCTGCGGTGATGACTACATTTACTTTGACTGCTACCGAACCAACATTGAGTCACCTGAAACACTGTCAGTAATACTTTCAGACAGACATTTCGGAATCGGCGGTGACGGCGTGGTTCTTATATGCAGGTCAAAGGTTGCAGATGCCAAAATGAGAATGTTCAATCTTGACGGCAGCGAGGCTACAATGAGCGGAAATGCCATAAGATGTATGGCAAAATATCTCTATGATAACGGTTTCGCCAGAAAGACAAAGATTAGCATAGAAACACTTGCCGGCATAAGGGAAGTGGAAGTTATAAAGCGTCACGGAGTAGTATGGCAGGCTTCTGTTGATATGGGCAAGGTGGAAACTGCACCTGAGCTTATACCTGCTTTGCTTGACGGAGAAAATGTAATTAACAGGCCTGTTACACTGGCAGGAGAAGAAAGAAACATCACATGCGTTTCGGTCGGCAATCCTCACTGCATTATATTTGCAGATGATGTTGAAGGCATAGATGTTAAGCAGATAGGACCTGTTATAGAAAATGATGATATGTTCCCTGAGAGAATAAATGTTGAGTTCGTTAAAGTACTTGATGACCATACTATCAGAATGAGAGTGTGGGAGAGAGGTCGCGGAGAGACCGTATCCTGCGGTACAGGAGCATGTGCGGCAGCTTCAGCTGCAGTGCTTAACGGTTACTGCAAGCCTGACAAGGACATAAGAGTACTGTTAAACGGCGGCGAACTGGTAGTTAAATACTCATCAGAAGGACATGTATATTTGAAAGGTAACTGTGAAAAGATATACGAAGGAGTTGTAGAAGTATGACAAAATATATATTTGTAACAGGAGGTGTAGTTTCAGGTCTCGGTAAAGGAATTACGGCGGCATCTCTTGGAAGACTTTTAAAATGTCGTGGATATAAGGTGGCTTCACAGAAGCTTGACCCTTATATGAACGTAGATCCCGGTACGATGAGCCCTTATCAGCACGGCGAAGTATTCGTTACTGAAGACGGAGCTGAAACTGACCTTGACCTCGGACACTACGAGAGATTTATTGATGAGAATCTTAACAAGTTCTCAAATCTTACATCAGGAAAAACGTACTGGAACGTACTTAACAGAGAACGTAACGGTGAATACCTGGGCGAAACGGTTCAGGTTATTCCTCACATTACCGACGAGATAAAGAAGTTCATTTATATGGGTGCCAAGTCATCTGAGGCTGACATCCTTATAACAGAAATCGGCGGAACAACAGGAGATATCGAGAGTCAGCCGTTCCTTGAAGCCATAAGACAGGTGTCATTGGAGGTCGGACGCGAGAACTGTCTGTTCATACACGTCACTCTTGTTCCTTATTTGAGCGGTTCTGACGAGTATAAGTCAAAGCCTACACAGCATTCGGTAAAGGAACTTCGTTCACTTGGTATAGCTCCTGACGTTATCGTTACAAGAGCAGACGGAAGTATCGGAGAGCATATTAAAGATAAGATAGCACTTTTCTGTAATGTTAAGAAGGATTGCGTAATAGAAAATCTTACTCTCAACTCGCTTTATGAAGCTCCTATTATGCTCCATGAGAACGGACTTGACAAGGTAGTCTGCAGAGAACTTAAACTTACCGACGCAGAGCCTGATCTTACGGAATGGAAAAATATGCTTGTTAAGTTAAGAAACTGCGAAAAGACTGTCAGGATAGCCATCGTAGGAAAGTATGTAAAGCTTCATGACGCATATCTTTCAGTCAGAGAGGCGCTTTACCATGCCGGATATGAAAATGGTGCAAATGTAGATGTTATGTGGATTGACAGTGAAAATATCACAAAGGACACAGTAAACGATATACTTAAGGACGCTCAGGGTATTCTTGTTCCGGGCGGTTTTGGTGACAGAGGCATTGAAGGCAAGGTTCTTGCCTGCAAATATGCAAGAGAGAATAATATTCCTTATTTTGGCATATGTCTTGGTATGCAGATTGCGGTTATCGAGTTTGCAAGAGATGTTTTAGGATATACGGATGCCAATTCAAGAGAATTTAACGAGGCAAGCGAGCATCTTGTAATAGACCTTATGGAGGAACAGCTTTCTGTCATAAAGAAGGGCGGTACAATGCGTCTTGGAAGTTATCCTTGTAAGGTGGCGGAAGGAACAATGCTTCGTGAAGCCTATAAGACTGAAAATGTTTCAGAACGTCACAGACACAGATTTGAATTTAACAATGCATTCAGGGACGAGATGGTGGCACACGGACTTACAATCAGCGGTACATCACCTGATGATGCCATAGTAGAGGCAGTGGAGGTAAAGGAAAACCGCTTCTTTGTAGGTGTACAGTTCCATCCTGAATTTAAATCAAGACCAAACAAACCACATCCTATTTTCAGAGAGTTTGTTAAGGCTTCACTAGAAAATGAAAAGTAAGGAAAGAAGGCAGATACAGTGAAAATCAACAGTAATTATTCAAACTTAAAGGACAGCTATCTTTTCTCGACAATAGCAAAGAAGGTAAATGAATATAAGGCAGCTAATCCTGACGCTGACATTATAAGACTTGGAATAGGTGACGTAACACTTCCTCTTCCTAAAGTCTGTGTAGAGGCTATGGAGAAGGCAAGTGCCGAGATGGGTGTCAAGGAGACATTTAAAGGCTACGGCGAGGAGCAGGGCTACGGCTTTCTTCGCACGGCAGTTGCAAAGTACTATACAAACAGAAATGTTGTCTTAAGTGATGATGAGATATTTATAAGCGACGGTGCAAAGAGCGACCTCGGAAACATTCTTGATGTGTTCAGCGTAGACAACACGGTACTTATTCCTGACCCTGTATATCCTGTATATGTGGATACAAATGTTATGGCAGGAAGAAACATAGTATTTATGAACGGTAACGAGGAGAATGGCTTCCTTCCTATGCCTCAGGCAGATGTAAAGGCAGACATAATTTATCTCTGCTCGCCAAATAACCCGACAGGTGCAGTGTATAACAAGGCACAGCTTAAGGAATGGGTAGATTACGCAAATAGAAATGATGCCGTAATTCTCTTTGACGCAGCTTATGAAGCATTTATCATGGATGATACGCTTCCAAAGAGCATTTATGAAATAGAGGGAGCAAGAACATGTGCCATAGAGTTCTGCTCATTCTCAAAGAAGGCAGGCTTTACGGGAACAAGATGCGGTTATACCGTAGTTCCTAAAGAACTTGTGCGTGAGGGTGTGGCACTTAACAAAATGTGGCTTCGCCGTCAGACAACCAAATTCAACGGTGTTCCGTACATTGTTCAGAGAGGTGCCGAGGCAGTATTTACCGAGGAAGGCTACAAACAGACTCAGGAAAATATAGAGTACTACCTTGGAAATGCCAAGATCATAGCTGCCACTCTTGACGAGCTTGGAATAAAGTACTTTGGCGGAAAGAATTCGCCATACATTTGGTTAAAGTGTCCTGATAATATGAAATCATGGGACTTTTTCGATATGCTGCTCACTAAGATAAATGTTGTCGGCACACCGGGACAGGGCTTCGGCGAAAACGGAGAAGGATTCTTCAGACTTACTGCATTTGGCAGCAGGGAAAATGTCATAAAGGCTATGGAAAGATTCAAGAATCTTTTTGCATAAGAAGTATTTCCCAAAATTGAAATTCATATTGACAAATGCGAAATTGTGGATTATGATTTTTACAAGGCAATGGAGCTGAAAGACTTCCGTTGCCTTTTAAATTTAACATATGGAGGAAAAGAGTAAAAGACAGCTTTTACTCTACGAGTTTGTGCCGAAGCGTCACAAACATCGAGATATTAATTCCTGCGCTAACGCTTCGGAATGGAGGAAAAATTATGAAAAACGTAAAAAAAGTAATTTCAATGCTGCTTGTAGCAGTGCTTTGTCTTGGAGTTTTGGCTGCCTGCGGTTCAAAGGACAAAGATAAGGCAAAGGATGAGAGCAAGTCAAATGCTCCTGAGAAGACCATTGACATTTCAGGCGTCAAGCTTATCAATGACGGTGTTCTTACAGTAGGCTGTGAGGCAGGATATCCGCCTTTTGAAGATATTGCAAAAGACGGTGTCACACCTATCGGTTATGATATTGATATCATAACAGAGGTTGCCAACAGACTTGGACTTAAGGTAAATATCATCAATACTGCATGGGACGGAATATTTGCAGGCATTGATGTAAATTATGATGTTGTATGTTCTGCCGTTACGATAACACCTGATAGAAAAGAGACAATGATTTTCTCTACACCTTATATTAACAACTATCAGGCTGTTGTTGTTCCTAAGGGAAGCAAGTTAGACATCAAGAGTTTCAAAGACCTTGACAAGATGACAATTGCACTTCAGAAGGAAACCACATCAGATATTCTTATGTCAGATTACAAGTCAACAGGAACCATTGATATAGAGATAGTTGCAAACGAGAAGCTTACAACATGCTTTACACAGCTTACAAACGGTGAGGTTGATGCAGTGGTTGTAGACAGCACCGTAGCAGACGGATATATCGCAAGAGAGCCTGAAAAATATACGATTATTTTTAAGGACGAGAGCGAATTTGAACAGTTTGGTATTGCCATGGGCAAGAAGAACACAGCACTTCAGAAGGCTATAAATGAAGCACTTGCCGATATGGAGGCAGACGGTTTTATTGCTGAAACATATGATTATTGGTTTGGTTCAGGCACAAAGTAAAATCAACTTTACTTTAGTGTTATAAAATATTAAAGGGAATGAGCAGAAGCAGATGAAGAAGATATTAAAGAAAATGGTTGATGTAAAGAACTGGAAGAGGAAAACAAAGATTAGCGCAGTAATCGTACTTTTATGTATTATTGCGGCTATAGTGCTTGGCGTGACAAAACCAAGTGAGGAAGAAATGATAAGTCAGGCATCTGAGACTATGCAGGAGCTTATCAAAAAGGACGAAACCAGCACAAGAAAGCGTGTGACAGTAACGTATAACAGCTTATTTGTCATTAACTACTGCTCGTTTTCTTCATCAGGAGCAAATGCCATGAGCGAAAACTTTGTAGGCTTTGCCGGCAAAGTTTACAAGGCAGATGAAGGCATGGCAAAAACTGTCGGACAGATGGTAAATTACGTATACAGAATGCTTGGTATCGGTGAAAATGTAATGCATGGAGCAAAGCTTACAATACTTCTCACTACACTTACGGTATTCTTTGGAGTGTTACTCGGAGTATTTCTGGCTCTCGGTAAGATTTCCAGAAATCCTTTTATAAGCAAGATAAGTAGCGGTTACATATTTTTCTTCAGAGGAACGCCGCTTCTTATCCAGCTTTTTGTGGTATATTTTTCTGTTCCGAGTATATTTGGATTTGCTTGGAGGGATTTGTTTGCGGCAAGCGACAATCAGGCAGTGTATAAGGGAGCATTTATAGCGGCACTTATTGCGTTTGCACTTAATTCCGGAGCTTACTGCGCCGAGATAATAAGAGCTGCCATTCAGTCCATCGACAAGGGACAGTATGAGGCGTCAAAGGCATTGGGCTTAAGTTATGGAAAGACTATGCGCCTTGTTATCATTCCTCAGTCTGTAAAGAGAATGATACCGCCTGTATGTAACGAATTTATCATGGTACTCAAGGACGCTTCGTTAGTATTTGCCATATCCCTTATGGATATAACGACAATATCCAAAAACATTATGACCAGTGAAGGCTCATATCTTGTGTTCATACCGGCACTTGTAATCTACCTGATTATTACGGGTATCTTCACTTATATATTTAACAAGATAGAGAAGAAATTCTCAGTCTATGAATAGGAAGGAGCCTAATATGGAAAATTATGAGTACATACTTGAAACAGAACATGTGAGCAAAAGCTTTGGTTCCCTTGAAGTATTAAAGGATATCAATCTTAAAGTGAAAAAAGGCGAGGTTATATGTATTATCGGACCGTCAGGAGCCGGTAAGTCAACATACCTTCGCTCGCTTAATCAGCTTGAAAAAATAACAAGCGGCAAAATATTTATAAAAGGCGATTTGTTTTTGCACAGAGAGCACAACAGGACAGTTGAAAGAATTGACAAAGAGACTCAGCAGAAACTGCTTTTAGAGATGGGAATGTGTTTTCAGCGTTTTAATCTCTTTCCACATAAGACGGCACTTGAAAATGTTATGCTTGCGCCGATAAACGTGCAGGGTGTGGATAAGGAATCAGCCAGAAAGGAAGCCATAGAGCTTCTTGGCAAGGTAGGACTTGCCGACAAGGCAGATGAGTATCCAAACAGACTTTCAGGCGGTCAGCAGCAGCGTGTGGCAATAGCGAGAGCCCTTGCCATGAAGCCTGAGATAATGCTTTTTGACGAACCGACATCAGCACTGGACCCTGAACTTGTAGGAGATGTTTTACAGGTTATGAAAAATCTTGCGAAAGCCGGTATGACTATGCTTTGCGTAACTCACGAGATGGGTTTTGCCAAGGAAGTGGCTGACAGGGTACTCTTTATGGCGGATGGAATAATAGCAGAGGAAGGAACTCCGGAGGAGATTTTCAACAATCCTCAGAATCCGAGAACCCAGAGCTTCTTAAAGTCTATTTTAAACGCATAAAAGCTGATATATGACTAAAAGCCCTCGCATTAGTGCGAGGGTTTGTGGCATTAAAAATATATTTGAACGGAGAACAATATGAAATCTACCAAGGTCAGAAATTCATTTTTTCTGGTGCTTACCGCACTTATATGGGGTGTCGCATTTGTTGCGCAGAGTGAGGGAGGAAAGGCAGTCGGACCTTACAGCTTTAACAGCATAAGGTCACTCATAGGAGCTCTGGTGCTTGTGCCGGTAATAATGCTTCTGGACAGGCTTAAAATGACAAACAGAAAACCTGTAAGCAAGGAAGACAGAAAAATGCTTATAAAGGGAGGAGTATGCTGCGGAGTGGCTTTGTTTTTGGCAAGCACCATTCAGCAGCTTGGAATATATTACGGAACCGGAGCAGGAAAGGCAGGCTTTCTTACTGCCTGTTATATACTGATTGTTCCGATTATAGGTTTGTTCTTAAAGAAAAAATGCGGTTTTAATGTATGGATAGGCGTAGTCATTACACTTGCAGGTCTTTATCTTCTGTGTATGAATGGCTCATTTTCCCTCCAGTTTTCTGATATACTGGTAATGATATGTGCAGTGTGTTTCTCGGTTCATATTCTTGTGGTGGATTATTTTTCTCCAAAGGTGGACGGAGTGAGAATGTCGTGCATACAGTTTCTGGTATGCGGCATACTGTGCGCCGTACCGATGTTTGTTTCTGATATGGGGCACTGCGTTGAAGGCATAAAAGAATGGTCGCAGGCATTTACCTCATGGAATACATGGATACCCATTCTGTATGCCGGAGTTATGTCATGCGGTGTGGCGTATACACTTCAGATAGTAGGACAGAACGGAATAAATCCTACGATAGCTTCGCTTCTTATGAGCCTTGAATCGGTATTTTCGGTTATTGCGGGTGCATTTATTCTGAAAGAAAAGATGTCTTCACGCGAACTTATCGGATGTGCCCTTATATTTACAGCCATCATTATTGCACAAATCCCTGTAAAGAGCAGGAAAACAACAAAGCAAAAATCATAAGAATGGAGAAAAGATATGTCAAAGAAGAATGACAATTATGTGACAACAAAGGGAGGGTTAAAGGTCAATAAGTACATTTATGTTGCCATAATAGCCGTGTTGGTTATAGGTTTTCTGGCACTTAAAATTTCAGGCGTGCTGCCGCAGCAGGCAGATAACGCTTCTGGTACGGAATCAACCGTGAATACGGTTTCAGTTCAGACACAAAGTCAGGCAGATAGCTTACAGGATAACCGATACAGCTTCAGAACCGATACATATGCAAAACAGCATTTTGAAAAGCATGGAAGTGAGTTTGATTATGCTACGCTTGAAGAGTATGTAAAAGGTGCAAACAGGGTTATCGCTTCAAAGGATGCTCTTACCAAAACTGAGAAAGAGGATGGCGATTATGTCTATTATATTGAAGATACAAATGAATTTGTCATACTCTCTAAGGACGGATACATAAGAACATATTTTAAGCCAAGCGGCGGCAAGGCATATTTTGACAGGCAGTAGAACAGGGCGGCAAAAAATGATAAAAATCATAAAATACAGACATAAAATAGAAAAGAGTGATACATTTTGAAGTTATCGGAACTAAAAAATAATCAGCACGCCATAATAGATATAGTGGGAGGAGAAGGCGCATTAAGACAACATTTTCTTGATATGGGTCTTATACCGGGTACTGCGATTACGCGTATCAAGGCGGCACCGTTAGGAGACCCTGTGGAATATCGTATCTGGAGCTACGAGATAACGCTAAGACTTGACGAGGCAGCTAAGATAGATATAACTTTGTTACCGGAGCATAGTGAAGACGAAGAGATTCAAAATACGCAGAAAAAGGAATATACCAAGAAAGAAAAGCAGGCACATCCCGGACTTGGCGAGATGGGCATATACCATGTAAAACAGAGAGGGGAAACGTTAAAGAAGGGAGAAATTCTTACATTTGGTCTGGCGGGAAATCAAAACTGCGGAAAAACCACACTTTTTAACCAGCTTACAGGTTCTAACCAGCATGTGGGAAATTTCCCGGGAGTAACCGTTGACAGAAAAGACGGTCAGATTAGAAAAGAGGAGAATACCCTTGTCACGGACCTTCCGGGAATATATTCCCTGTCTCCTTACACAAATGAGGAAATAGTGACAAGAGAGTTTTTGTTAAAGGACAGACCACGCGGAATTATCAATATAGTGGATGCAACCAACATAGAAAGAAATCTTTATCTTACCATGCAGCTTATAGAACTTGACATACCTATGGTTCTTGCACTGAATATGATGGATGAGGTAAGGGAAAACGGCGGAACCATCGACATAAATACTCTCGAACAGGTTCTTGGAATACCTGTTGTTCCCATATCTGCCGCAAAAAATGAAGGTATTGACGAACTTATTGCCCACGCCGTTCATGTGGCAAAGTACAGAGAGCGTCCGGGAAGAATGGATTTTTGTGAATCTGATGGACGTGACGGCGGAGCAATGCACAGATGTATACACTCCATAATGCATCTCATAGAAGACCATGCCACGCAGTACAAAATTCCTGTAAGATTTGCAGCCACAAAGCTTGTGGAGGGAGACCAACTTGTAATTGAAGCATTGTGTCTTGATGAAAATGAACTTGAAATGATAGAGCATATTATTACCCAGATGGAAAATGAAAGCCATATGGACAGGCAGGCAGCTCTTGCCAATATGCGATTTTCATTTATAGACAAGGTGTGTAGCGAAACTGTCGTGCGACCGCATGAGAGCAGGGAACATATAAGAAGTGCAAGGATAGATAAGGTGCTTACGGGAAAATATACGGCAATTCCTGCATTTGTTGGAATAATGGTGCTGATATTTACACTTACATTTGGCGTTATAGGCAAATGGCTTTCGCATCTTTTTGAACTTATGATAGACCATGTGACAGTGCTGTGTGACAAGGCACTTAGCGCAACACATGTAAACAGCGTGGTACATTCGCTTGTAATAGACGGAATATTTGCG
The DNA here is from genome assembly GCA_945920185.1 of uncultured Eubacterium sp. Classification (GTDB taxonomy): domain Bacteria; phylum Bacillota; class Clostridia; order Lachnospirales; family Lachnospiraceae; genus CAMEJP01. Next base: position 28,310 of record CAMEJP010000023.1, read on the forward strand.
GGTGTCGGAAGTGTTTTAAGCTTTCTTCCAATAATAGTAACGCTCTTTTTCTTCCTGTCTTTTCTTGAGGACAGCGGATATATGGCAAGAGTAGCTTTTGTAATGGATAAGCTCTTAAGAAAAATAGGCCTTTCAGGAAGAAGCTTCGTGCCTATGATTATAGGCTTCGGATGTTCTGTTCCGGCTATTATGGCGACAAGAACCATACCGTCAGAGAGAGACAGGAAAATGACCGTGATGCTTACCCCGTTTATGAGCTGTTCGGCAAAGCTGCCTATATATGCATTTTTTGCTGCGGCATTTTTTAATGGCAATGCAGCACTCGTTATGACGGTTATGTATTTTACAGGAATCGTTGTCGGCATAATATATGCAATGATAATGGATAAAACAGCCTTTAAGGGTGAACCGGTCCCTTTTGTTATGGAGCTTCCTAATTACCGTATACCGGGTGCCAAAAACGTGCTTCGCCTTATGTGGGACAAGGCAAAGGATTTCCTTACCAAGGCATTTACCATTATATTTATGGCGTCAATTATCATATGGTTTTTGCAGACATTCAATTTCAGGCTGAATATTGTTTCTGATTCAAAAGACAGTATGCTTGCCGCGCTTGGAGGAGTGATTGCTCCAATCTTTAAACCGCTTGGCTTTGGCGACTGGAGAATATCAACGGCACTCATAACAGGTTTTATGGCAAAGGAAAGTGTTGTAAGCACTCTTACGGTTCTTTTGGGGGAAGCCGGAATTTCAGGCATATTTACTCAGTTTACTGCATTTGTATTTTTAGTATTTACACTTATATATACTCCATGTGTTGCGGCTGTGGCATCGGTAAAACGTGAGCTTGGCGCAAAGTGGGCATTGTTCGTAGTGTTTATGCAGTGCGCGGTGGCGTGGGCGGTGGCATTTCTTGTTCACGGCGTCGGAATGCTGGCGGGCTTGACATGATATTTTAATTACATCATACATATTGCATTTTTTGTCATAAATTGCTATAATATAAGCAAAAATCGGGACGAAAGGTGTATGTGCAGATGGAGGAAAAAAATAAAAAAGACAACGCAAGGCTGTTAAAGTACAGCGAGCTTTTTACCAAAATTATAAATTCAAATGTCAACAAGGCAGTAAGTATAATATTGGTGATTGCACTGATAGGAATAGCTGTATTTTCCATGAGTTCAGCAAACAGCGAGCTTAAGAATGAGGCAAATAATTACAACTCAAAGGTAGATATATGGGTTACGGAACAGAAGGCAAAGGTTGACCTTTTTGTAAACAGTATTGAAGCACAGGGAAATCTTTACCAGAATTATGACGCGATGGTGGCATATCTTGCCAGCATTACACAGAAATATGATGATATTTCCGTAACATATATTTCAGACCCTTCAATTCCTAAACTGGTTATTATGAGCAACGGATGGACACCGAGTCCGGATTTTGACGTGGCAGCGCGTTCGTGGTATTCGGGTGCCATTGACAATGATGATATTTATATTACGGCTCCTTATCAGGATGAGCAGACAGGTGAATTTTGTATTACCTTCAGTAAGAGAGTCATTATCGACGGTAAAGTAATAGGTGTATTCGGTATAGATTTTTATATGGATAAGCTTACCACCCTGCTTGCAGAGAGCTATTCAGGAGGCGGATATGCGTTCCTTGTAGACAACAGGGACGGTACTATTATAACTCATCCGTCTAAAAAGTATGAACTTGGAGGAAGCGTAAACGTAAATATTGCAGACACCAAGTACAAGGCAACAAAGAACGGAAAAAAGATAGCGACTATAGTGGATTATGACAAGAAGATAAAGACAGTGTTGAGCGTGCCGTCGGATGACGGAAACTTTGCCGTATATATGGTAGAACCTTCGGCTAAGACATATCTGAGCTTTTTGGCGTCAATATTCTTTTATGTGATAGTGTTTATTGCCACATACTTCCTTGTGAGCTACTATAACAGGAGAGTTATCGGCAAATGGTTCAAGTCATTGGAGGGAATATCAGAAAATATTCCTGAGATTGCAGCCGGAAATCTTAATGTGGCTTTTGAAGAGGAAGAGACCACGGTTGAGATTAAAGTGCTTCAGGACAGCCTTAATTCCACAACATTAACGCTCAAATCGTACATAGACGATATCACAAGAATTCTTGACGGATTGGCAGGCGGTGACCTGACAGTTAAATCAAAGGTAGAATACAAGGGTGACTTTAAACGTATCGAGCAGGCTGTCAATACCATAACAGGCAATCTCAATCAGCTTGTAAGGAATATTGATGACAGTGCCAAGCAGTTCAAGGTTATCGCGGCGGAGGTTTCTGAGGTTTCTGCAAATGTTGAGCAGGGAGCCCTTACTCAGGCAGACAACATCAATGCTCTTGGTTCTAATATGGAAACACTGCAGTCCAACATAAAGAATGTCAACAACAAGGCGGATATGGTTATTGAGGTTGTTGATAAGAATAACGAGAACTTAAAGGGCATATCGGATAATCAGATAAAAGCACTTTATGCGAAGATGGAAGAAATAGAGATGTGTTCCGCAAAGATTGGCGAGTGCCTTGAGATGATTAACGAGATTAACTCACAGACAAATCTTCTCGCTCTTAATGCTTCGATAGAGGCAGCAAGGGCAGGAGAGGCAGGCAAGGGCTTTGCCGTAGTTGCAGACGAGATAAGAGGACTTTCTGACGATACCTCTAAGGCAAGCGAAGACATAGCTGCAATGATTGAGAAAAATACTGTGGCTGTCAAGGAAGGCATCGAGATTATGAAGGATACCGTTGAGGTACTTCATAATAACATTGACGGTTTTGTTTCAGCAAGAAGAGACATCCTCGGTATGGCTGAAACCATTGAGCAGCAGGAGAAATACATCAACGATATAGCTGAGTCCATAACTAAGATTGAAGGTATTGTGGAGTCCAATACGGCTATTGCCGAAACCAATACAAATACGGCAGAGCAGATGCAAAAGCAGGCAGAGGAACTTAATGTTCAGGTAGCCACCTTTAAACTGTAGTCTTTGAATTAAGATACCAAAGTAAAATTGAAATTTACATTGCGAAAAAGCTCACATATCAAAATGTGGGCTTTTTTGCGGCTTTATAAGAATTGCTTTTATGTGTGGCTTTACTTGAAATTTACAATGATAAAACAAAATTTTATAAAAGTAGCTATGTCTTTTAGTATAAATGTATGTTATAATATCCCCAAAGTGCTTTTGTGAAAAGAAAGGAAATCTTATGAATATCTCGAATGTCATATCGCTTCTTGGAGGCGTAGCGCTCTTTTTGTTCGGTATGTCCCTTATGGGGGAAGGTCTTAAGAAGGTGGCGGGAAATAAGCTGGAAGTTATTTTGTGGAAGCTTACTAACACGCCATGGAAAGGAATCCTGCTCGGAACACTCGTTACGGCTGTTATTCAGTCCAGCTCGGCAACCACGGTTATGGTAGTCGGTTTCGTTAACTCAGGCATGATGAAGGTGGCTCAGGCTATCGGTATCATTATGGGTGCAAACATTGGTACAAGCATAACAGGCTGGATTTTGTGTCTGTCGTATGTTGAGGGCGGAAGCGGTATAGCAGCACTCTTTTCAACGGCTACTCTTTCAGCTGTCATAGCTATAATAGGTATTCTTTTCAGGATGATTTCCAAGTCAAACGCCAAAAAACATGTAGGCGACATTATGCTTGGCTTTTCGGTGCTTATGTTTGGTATGCAGAGCATGAGTGCTTCTGTAGCTCCTCTTAAAGAGAGTGAACTTGTCAGGGATGTATTCACTAAGTTTTCAAATCCTGTTATCGGAATAATTGTCGGTATACTGATAACAGCAGTATTGCAGAGTGCCTCTGCAGCTGTCGGTATATTGCAGGCATTGTCTGTAACAGGCAACATAACATTTGGTGCGGCATTGCCTATAATAATGGGTATGGGTATCGGAGCAGCCTGCCCTGTTCTTTTGTCATCAATAGGAACCAATCAGAACGGTAAGAGAACAGCTTTTGTATATCTTCTCAATGATGTGTTCGGTATGTTGGTGTGGTCTGTCATATTCTATTCGGTAAATGCGGTCGTTCGCTTTGATTTTCTTGATACCATCGTCAGTCCTGTCGGAGTGGCGCTGATTAATACAGTGTTCAGAATGCTTACAGTATTGGTGCTTTCACCGTTTATCAAATATATTGAAAAACTGGTATGCTTTATGTTCAAGGATAAGGAAGAGGATCCGGAGGATCTTGAGGATGGTGACCGTCTTGAGG